>NZ_JABSOV010000021.1:23237-53956 GCF_013215345.1 Colwellia sp.
CATAATCCTTCGTCCGGCTGATGCTAGCGACTGCCTACTAAAATCAGGCTCTTGCGGATTAACCTGTAAACCTGCTGCCGGTGCGGTACAGCTTAAGGCAATATTTTTATTATCATTTACATACCAAGCTGCCCGGTATGCTTTGGTTAAAGCGGTAGCTTCTAATGAACCATCGTTTTCAACTTCAATGTGTAACCCTTGACAAATATTCTCATCTCTTGGGTGATCGGTAGAGTTTACAGGGCCCTGCCATTCTCCCATGCGGGTATTTAATCCTTGTGCTACAGGACCAACTGTATTTCCAGGTTCTGTAGGCACTGATTGGTTATCAATACCGGTGTCAAAACAGGTTTTGACTATATTCGCCTCTCCTGCCATAGCTGTGCGAATATCAGCAGCACCGGAATTGTTTTCCAAACGAATTAATTGAAAATTTCCTGCGCCAATAGGCGAGTTGCTATTAGAGCCAATCTTCATTAAATACAAATTATTATGGACTAAACCATAAGGTGGGGTAGTACCAGTGCCGCAAACCGACATAGGCACTAAGTTCGTAAAGCAGTTTTCTACTGCTGTGCTAGGGCCTGCTAGGGCGGTAGCAGAAATTTGTTTATTGAAACTAAATACATTGGCTAAAAAATTATCTAAGGTTAGTTGGCTAAGTGAGACCTTGACGTACTGGGCGTCAATGCTCAGGTCAGTAACTGCGACAAACGGATCTGCGGACTCTGAATATTCAAAAGACAATATGGCCGTACTACTATCATCAATATCGGCTAAATCAATAGCACGGGACAGCTCTTGTTGATCTATATGGGCAAGGTTAATTTGTAATAAATTTGTCGCTGCCGCTTCGGCTTGAGTGCGTGTCGTTCCTGAATCCAGCTCTTTGGCCGCATGTAGAGCTGCAGCATCAACAAGATTTTGTAACCGGCTTTTATTTAATAAGAAATGACCGCCATCTAATGCCAGTGACGTCATAATTATTAGTGCCAATAAACTAACAACAAAAAGTACCAGTACGTTGCCGCTTTGATAACGTCGCTGGCTGGTTTGCTGGAGTGCACAGTAGTGAAAGCGCATAAGTACTTAACCTATTTACTGGTTTGCGTCATTTGACGGGATTCTTTCATGTTATAAACACTACGTTGGTATTTTTTAACGACATTTTTTCCATAAATACCATCTAAAGTAGCAATGATACCGTCATTCAACTCGGCTGCATTTGGGTTAAGTATTTGCACTTGTTTAATTTGCATATTTGACGCAGCCAACTGGTAACTGGGTTGCTCGGCACAACCTAAAACTAGGATACTGGTTATGACTAACAATGAATTCTTGAGTGAATCGCTTATTTTCATTACTAACTCCTTAATAAATTTAGTTGGTTTTAGTTGGTTTTAGTTGATGGCCATAGTGCTGATTAGTGCCGCCATCGTTGGTTAAAATACTATGGTTCGCTTTTTTATTCGGTGACTTAGTTGAGTCGGGGGGATTTTGCTGGGTCATTTTACCCAATAAATAAAACTCCATATCTGATACCGGAACAAAACCATCGGTAGGCAATGAAATATCTTTTTTATTAAAGGGCCTGACTAACCGAGGTGTTACCATGATGACTAATTCAGTTTGGCCACTAATAAATTCATGACTACGAAATAATTGTCCCAAGATGGGTAAGTCGCCCAAGCCGGGTAATTTAGTAACACTGTCACGTAAAGTATCACTTAACAAACCACCGATAGCTATGGTTTGGCCATCAGCGAGTTCAACCGTAGTTTCAGCTGTTCGTTTGATAATTGAAGGCACCACTAAGGTTGAAGTTGAGCCTGTTGGGGTAACACCAACACCATGAGAGTTAGTCAGTTCACTGACTAAAACCTTGAGGTTTAGATTGATTTTTCCAGAGTCTAATATGGTAGGTACAAAGCTAACGCCAACACCGAAGTTTTTAAATTGCACTGTCGTGCCTTCTTCACTGGGCACTGGCACGGGAAATTCACCGCCCGCTAAAAACTCAGCTTTTTGGCCACTTAGAGCGGTAAGGTTTGGCTCTGCGAGTATTTTTGCTAAGCCATTTTGCTTAGCAACATCTAGGGCAAAGTCGAACTGCATATCACCATTAATCAATGAGCCGAAAAAGCCACTGCTAATACTGGCTCCAAGACCTGCTCCAACGCCATTAACAATACCACCAGTGCCATTTGAACCACTGAAGGTCAATGACATTTTTGAATCAAACTTGCGGGATATTTCGGTACTGACCTCAGCAACAGTCACTTCAAGCATTACTTGATGCCCACCGCCGATAGAGATCATATTGAGTACTTCACTTCTAACTTTGCCAACCGATGCAGCTGTAGCGTACCCTTTGGCTAGCTCAACCGCGGTATTCATTTTTGCTAATGAAGATGACTGGCCACTAAGTACTAATTGTCCTTGAGATGTTTCCACACCAATATTTTCACCAGGCAGGTAATGAAATAAACGTTGGCGCAAACTATTTAAGTCATGGGTAACTTCAAGGTTAATCATATCTACCAATTTGTCTTCATCGTCCCAGACCAGTATGTTTGTGGTACCTAAGCTTTTACCGACTATATAAAGCTCTTTGGCGCGTAATATTAAGATATCAGCTATTTTATCATTACCGATCGACACTCGGCTAACTGGTTGATTCATACTTATATTTTTTGACTTGAATATAGGAACCTTAAGCACATCGTTTATTAGTCTAGTCGGCCCGCCAGCGAAGACTACCGAGCTAATGAACAATTGCACTATTATCAATAAAACAGAGCAGTTGCTTATAGTGACTACTTTCACAGTTACACCTTTCATATCTGTTTCCTTATTAGCTCTAGAGCCTCAATATCTATGCGATTAAATACCTAAGTGACGACACCTTAAATAGCCGTTAAATATCTACCTGTACGGTTTGCAGCCTAACACCTCGAATAAGTTCAACCCGCTGGCGCTGGTTCACTTTAGGAAACAGTTTAGCGGCAGACTCTGAAGTAATACCCACCTTTGGCAACGGTATTGCTGTTAGTTTGGTTTGGGTCGGTTGTTCTGTTGCGGCTTCGCTAGCAATAATTACCGGGTCGTTATCGATGGGATTACGTAGTGCGAGCTGCAAATAACCATTTCTTCGGGCACTCATCAGTATTTCTGCTTGAGTTAAATCAACCTCAACCGTGACCGCTCTAACTAATTGCGGTTTGTTTTCGCCACTCGCTGCTCGTTGATCAACCGCCAGTATATTAATATTAGAAAGAATAACTTCGGTAGTGGGGATACCATCTTGCTGATAAGTATTAAGAATATCCACCCTGTTGCCGGGTAATAAAAAACCTGCGACACCAACAATATCATTAACTCGGATGGTCACAGCGCGCATGTTTTTACCTATTAAACTGGCTAAATAGCTGCCATCACCTTGCTTTGCTAATCGTTCTTCTCGGACTATATCGCCAATGTAAAATTGATTTTTTGCCACTTTGCCGATAACCGCGTCTAAGTTTTGTAGTGCTTTCTCTGGCATCATTGATTCGGGGAAAATGACTAAATGAACATGTTTAGCTGTTAAAATAGTACCCGTTGGAACTCTTACTGTGGTGACAACAATATTGACTTGCTCTTCGGTTAATTGTTGTTGATTATCGCTCAACCAGTTTTTGGCAATTAATACGGCGCCAACACCAAAAACCACTGACATGGTGATAAAAAGAATAGTATTTTTATTCATTACTCACTCCTTAACTCATTTTAATTCATTTGGGTGGTTAGGTTTTTCAGGACCTTTATTATCAAGGGCTTTCACAAAATAATGCTGCCAAGCAAAACAGAGCAGTTCCTGAGTGACCACTGGTGTTAATTGATTAAATTTTATTTGATCACTGACAATGCTTAACAAATCTCGGGGTAAGCAGGGTAAAAAATCTTTTTTATCAACATAGTGATGTTGCTCAACCAAGTAATTGAAAATGTTATGATCGCAGTCAAGCCGGTATTCCGCACAAGTTTTAATCCATAACTTTTCATATAGTTCCACAGATAAAGCTTCAAACTTAATTTTGTAGCCTAAGCGACGTAAGAAGGCTTCATCTACCAAATCTTGTGGTGCCAAATTGGTTGAAAAAAGTAAAATTAGCTCGAAAGGAATTTCAAAATGTAAACCGTTGGGTAAAGACAAAAAATCTCGGCGTTCTTCTAAAGGAATTATCCAGCGGTTAAATAGCTCTACGGGGCTAATTTTTTGCCGGCCTAAGTCATCTAGTAATAAAATACCGTTATTTGCTTTTAATTGCAGTGGCGCTTTATAAGTGCGATTAGTCGCATCAAAATTAACTTCCAACATGGCAGCCGTCAATTCACCACCTGTTACTAATAAGGGGCGTTGGCATAAATGCCAGCGGGGATCATAACCCTGTGCTAAGGAGACTAACTTAGCATCGTCGTTATCATGTTGTGATCCATTGGTGCTTAATATATGAAGTTGCGGATCATAAACCTGAATAATAATATTATTAATTTCTATCGCGGCCGGAATTAAAACATCATCACCAAAGAGTAGATTCAAATGTCGGCATAGATAACTTTTACCAACGCCTGGCGCGCCATAAATTAAGATGGGTTTAGTGGAGTTAAGCGCGGGTCCTATGGTCGATATTAGCTCGGGTGAAAACATTAGCTGACTAAAACGTTGCTGCAATAATTCTTTCACAACGACAGTGTTGCGGCTGGTTTGTTCTATGCAGAGGTTACTGTATTGCTGTAAAGGTACAGGTGCCATGCCTAAATAACCGCCTTGGTTAAAGGCTTTTTCTGCTTCTGTTGCCCCTAAGGCACTCAGCGCATAACGCATTTGACCACTTTTACTTGATTGTCTATTCTCTAACCAATTTAATGATTTAGCATTATCTAATAAGTTTTGAATAATACCGCCACTTAAAGCCATCTTTTCTGCTAATAGGCGGACACCGACTACATGGGCAACTAAAATATGTTTAATTAATAGCTGTAATAATAATTGCTCTGACAGTCCTGTTTCTTTAATTGTGCTAGGGCGTTTTGCCATAACAGCTGTGTTTGTTAAGGCGTCTTCTGCTTGCTTTAAGTTATGACCTTGTTCAGTGTTTTTATCTTGTGTAACAGCAAGTGACTTATCATTTAGTTTTGTTTGGCTAGTTTTTAGTACTTGAGAAAAACTGTTTTTCTGCTGTTTTAAAACCGCTGTCGAATTGACCTCAGAGCTGACCTTAGCGTTGGGAAAGGAGCTGGGTTCTGGATTAATAGTTGCGCGAACTACTGAGTCGTCATCCACTGAAACTGCGCATATTTCCGCGTTAGGGCTGGCCGGTTTATCAGTCAATTCATCACTAAAATCAGGGGGTGAGTCCATGTTAACTCCGGTCAATTTTATTTACTTCGTTTTGCTTAGTTTTACTTAACTACAAATAGCGTAAGAATTTCACTGTTTATGCCAGTGCTTAATGCCGTTGCTATTTCAGCGCCTATTTCTGGGCTAAGGTAACAAGCCAGTAACCAGCCTAATGTTAAAGCTGGCGCATAGGGTACAAATAACCTTGGCTGGGTTTTACGCTTATTTTTAATAAAGCTTTGACTGGCCATTTTCTTTATTCCTGACCAGCCAAGCTGATAAAAAGCGAGCATAAAGCTAGTAAAAGTACCAAAAATAATGCCATACACAATGGACCACCAGAGTAAGTTAGGCCCAGACAAGGCACCAACTGCCACCATCAACTTGACATCACCCGCACCTAAACAACGAAAATAAAATGCGGGTAATAATAAGGCTAATGCTGCCCCCCCGCCGAACAGCGCTTGTCCTAAACCATGCCATTGGCTGTTATAACCTTGCAACGCTAGGGCTATTAATAGCCCAGCTAAGCAAAGTTTATTGGGAATACGTTGATAGCGCAGATCAAAATACAAAGCGCTAAGCAACAAGAGCAAGGTCACCGTAAGTATATTCATTATAATTAAGAACAAGTACCAGGAGTTGCGGGTGTTGTTGGTGTTCCTGCGGTTCCGTCAGTCCAAGTACCACCACCAGCTGAGCAGCTTAATTTAGTAATTTGATCGGTTGCATTGTCGCCAAGTGCAACAAAAGCAGCAACCATACCACCAACCACTAGGCCGCCAGCAATGGCATATTCAACGGCTGTGAGGCCGCTTTCATCTTCAATAAAGTCATTGATAAAGCTTTTCATAGAATTAGTTAACTTATTCATAAAATTCTCCAAGTGCATTTATGTTTATGCTTGATTGCATCACTTTCATTGCAAAGCATAGAAAAAGCAAAACAAAGAAAAAGCTAGCAAATGCACTTGGTATAACCACTGCTAAAGCTACAGCGATAACACCAGTTAGGGGCGCAGGTACTTAAAAGAACGTAAGCACCTATAGTTAACCACAAAGACAGTTGCAAGCACTCCTTTGCTGATTGACTCACTTTCTAAGAAATAAAAATAAGTGAGTGTATTAATAAAACTAGTCGGTTTTATTTAGGGTCGCTAACATCAGATTGCTATCTATTGCACTCATTTGCGAGTTGAAATTAAAGTCCCGCTGAGGATAAATATATTTAGGGTAACTTGCTGTTAACTATGCTTTATCGATGAGATAACAGCCGATTTCTATCTCTCGCACTATTTATTACACCATGTTGCGAGGTTAGTTGTGCTTGAAGGGAATTGAGGTTAATCAGAGTATCTTGCTGGTATATATCAGGTAGCCACATTATTTTGCCGGCAGAACTCAACCAAACCGTTTGGTAAGTGAGGTAGACAGCAATGCTTTGTGTTAGTTTTACGTGTTGGGTTTTTTTGACGGCAAGTGCATTTATTACTTGTCGTTGTTTGTTTTTAGACTCATTTTTCATAAATTTTTCAGCAAGTAAGTTGGCGGACTCTAAACGTACGCAACCATGACTGAGCGCACGGTGTTTTTTTGTAAAGAGTCTTTTGGCTGGAGTATCATGTAAATATACAGAATGAAAATTTTTAATATTAAAGCGATATTTACCCAAGGCATTATTTTTTCCCGCTGCCTGTATTAATTTATACTCTCCCAAAGCTGCCTTTATGGAATTAGTATCATTAAAAACTGGCCGAATAATTTGTTGAGCACCATAACCTTTTGCCAGTTTAAAGTTTTGCCGTCTGAGCGAACCAGGATTTCGAGCATTCTCCACTAATAGTTCTTTATGAACGATATTATAGGTTGGTGTCCATTGTGGGTTGATGGTAACACTGTTGACTTGAGTTACCATTATCGGGGTAGGGTGCTGACTATCGCCAACAATCACTTTCATTGATAATGCTTCTTGCTGGTTTTCAATAAAAAACAAACGGTATGCGGGAATATTGACCATAACATAACGTTTTGGCGGTTTGCTGGGCAATGATAACCAACGCCATAAATTGATTTGCATAACTATGATGCGTTCAGATGGCTTGGTATTAAGCGCTTTAATGGTTTTTTCGCTTAATTTGCCATTAGCTGTTAAGCCATGTCGAGCCTGAAATTTCTTAATTGCGCTAATCACTTCGGGATCAAATATATGTTGACGGTATTGTGAGCCAGCTCTTTTTTTAAGGTCAGCTAAAGAAAATAAAATACTGCGTAGCTTAATAACCTCTTTATGTCCTTGACCTAGAACTAAGGATAAATTTTCACCAATTTCTGGCCAAGGGCCTTGGGCTAATTGTTGATAATGGGCAATTGCCCTGCGAAGACGTACTACTTGGTCAAATTGTGGTAATAATTGATCAACGTAACTGGCTAACTGGTGATTTTTTACCGCAAGAAGGATGTCTTCACGTGGTTTTTCTTGGGGCTTAAACTGATAACCATTAAACAAAGTGGCAATAGTAAATAATTGCTTAGTGAGTAATTGATCGATTTTTTTACCCTGCGGAGCATCTAATTTATTAATATAGCCAAAGGGCAGAGGGTTAATGCCGAGATCACTCAGTAAACTTAATAATGAAACCCCAGATAAGTTGAGTTTATCATTTTCAATCCATAAATAATTTTTACTATGATGAGATATCAGCTGCTGATAGTAGAGTTGTTGATTTTTAGTTTGTTGCGGGCTGGCTACGGACTTTTTCCAGGCATTAGCCGAAAGGGGTACAGTAAAAGCTTGTACTGTGTTTGCCATCGTAGTAGTTAACAATAAAAAATATAAAAGAATCATTGGTGATTTCATTTTATCTCCTTAATTTTTTGTTGTTCAACTAGCCTTTACTGAAGTCGATAGCACTCAATTAAGACCAATAATATGGCGACTTTTTACTTGTGGTATTTTTGTTTTTTGTATTTTAGTTATGGGCAATAATTCCATTCTTAATTTTTGATAACGTCGATATAAGCAGCTGAGCTCCATACCTAGCTCCTTTTTGATATACGCTGTTGGCGTTAGACCAAGATGTTCTTTAAAGCTTCGGCAAAAGTGTGATGGATTTGAAAAACCAACAGCAAAAGAAACACTGGTAATAGAAGGATTTTCTTGGCGTAAGAGACATTCACTTTCTTCCAAGCGTCGACATAAAATATATTGGCAATAACCAATACCACATAAATCTTTAAACATATGACTGATACGGCTTGGGCTTAAAAATAAACTATTCGATGCTTGTTTCAATGACGGCGCATCGAAAAAATGCTGCTCGATTAATTCAAATAGCCCCTCTAAAGGGTGGTTTATTAATTCTTCTGTTGCGGGCATATAACTACTGGTTATTAACTCATGTTCAAAACAATCAATATCTGTGGTTGCGCTAAGTTCAAGTAACAGTTTAGTCAAGTCATTGTTATCTATAGGCAGGCTGAGTACATCCTTAACTCCGAGTTTTAGTGCATGATGAAGCATAGGTATTGATATGCAATCAGCCAAAATATATAGTGATTTATTTGAACACTCTCGACTGATTGTTTCTAAATTATAACGGTGAATTTCAGAATGGCAGTCCATCACATAAGCAATAGCACCTAAAGAGCCGTTCAGCTTTGTTATATGATTAAGTGAAGGTATTATTTTAACAGCAAGTTTATCAACGAGAATATTACAAACCTCGGTTAGGATTTTTTTGTTATATCCGATAATACCAAAGTATTCTTTTGCTTTGAGAATAGTCATAACACCCCTTAGGTATCTTAGTGATTTCTAACCTAATGCAGACAAGCGAACTAGTTGAATAATAATTCAAAAAAATATGCATTTATCACACCTTTTTGTAATATATAAACCAATACAGTAAGTTATATTTCGAGTGGTAAATTCACTAAGTAAAAGTGCGACACTTTTTAACGAATATTGTAATTTTGATTTGCATATAGCAAATTGCAAATGGAGTTAAGAACATAATAAACAGGCTATTACTATTTTGCTCTGTTTAACAAAGTAAGCGTTATTTTTGCAGTAACTTTATTATTTCTCCGTATAGAGACTTATCGGAAAAACTGTTATCTTCAAACGGCAATAACCCCTAATAAAATAACCTTTTTACTGTGTAGATAAATTATTTTGATAACATTTATTGATAGTTTTGAACAAGTCCCCGTAAGTGATTGGCACAGGCTAAATACGTCCACATGCCCGTTAGTAAGTTATGTGTTTTTTAAGGCGTTAGAAGCTAGTCAGTCAGTGTCTACTGCGCGCGGCTGGCAACCACATCATATGGTTATTGAAAATGATGGCGTCATTGATGGCATTATGCCTTTGTACCTTAAGCAGCACTCTTGGGGCGAATATGTATTCGATTGGGATTGGGCCCGAGCATTTGAAGATAACAATATTGCTTATTACCCTAAACTGGTAGGCACTATTCCTTTTACTCCACTGACTAGTCATAAACTCTTTGCAAATAATCCTTCTTCAACTAAATTAAGTTTAGCTGAGCTCTTGCCGTCATTAATTAGTCATTGCCAGCAGCATGAAATAAACAGTTGGCACATACTGTTTTGTCCTGAAATTGAAAGTGACTCAAAGCAAACCGAAAACGGTCAAAGTGTCAGTATGGCTAAATTACCTGAAGATGTTTATCAACGTCATACGGTACAGTTTCACTGGTTTAACCGAGGTTATGCCTGTTTTGATGACTTTCTTGCCACTTTTACCTCGCGTAAACGTAAAAATACCCGTAAAGAAAGGGCGTCGATAAAGCAGCAGGGCATTACAATCAGGCAACTTCAAGGGCAAGATATTACTGCGCAAGATGTCGATTTTTTCTATTTAACTTATCAACTTACTTATCTTAAGAAAGGCCACCAGCCACACCTTAATTTTGATTTCTTCAGGCAAATATTTAAAAACCTAGCTGATAATATTTTATTAATAATTGCCAGCCATGAAGATAACGATGTGGCTTGTGCTTTATTTTTTTATGATGATACTCATCTGTATGGTCGATATTGGGGCTGTCAAGAATCATTTAAAAACTTACACTTTGAGCTTTGTTATTACCAAGGCATAGCATTTTGTATCGAACAAAATTTGCAATGTTTTAACCCAGGTACCCAAGGTGAGCATAAAATTCAACGAGGCTTTGAGCCTATATTAACCCATTCATATCACTGGGTTAAAGATGCAGCTTTTAAAGATGCGATCAGAGAATTCTGTCAACGTGAATGTGAACATATGCAAAGTTATCAGCAGCAATGTCGACAAGCATTGCCATTTAAAGTGGTGGTATAAATTGCCCCTAAGCTTTGCTTTTAAATAAATAGGTAACGTAGGAAATTATAATGGATATCGCTTTTTCTCAAGCTTGTGAAAATAATAAACAGCCAATCATTACGGTATTGCAAAACGCATTTGCCAATACTAAACGAGTGTTAGAAGTCGGCTCGGGCACAGGGCAACATGCGGTGTTTTTTGCTAAACAGTTACCGCAGCTTTGTTGGCAGCCCAGTGATCTACTTGTCAATCATCATTCGATAAACTCCCGCAGGCAGAGCAGTGGCTTAACCAATATGCTAGCGCCGATTGTTTTAGATTTACATCAACCATGGCAATTGGCTTTGGCAAAGCCATCCCTGCAAGGAGTTATTGATGGTGTTTTTACCGCCAATACCTTGCATATTGTCAGTAGCGCTTTGGTCAAGCTATTTTTCACTGGAGTAAAACAGAGCCTAGTTAAAGGTGGCGTTTTATGTGTTTATGGGCCCTTTAATTACCAAGGAAAATATACTAGTCAAAGTAATGCCAATTTTGATTTGTGGCTAAAGGATAGGGATGCAGAAAGTGGTATACGTGATTTTGAACACATTGAAAATTTGGCTGAGGAAGCAGGTCTTGCTTTAATATCGGATAATCCTATGCCTGCAAACAACCGCTTACTGGTCTTTATTATGAACTAATATTTTTGATAGAAGAGAAACATCTAGACGTCTATACGTTTAGATGTTGACATATCTAGCAATCTAAGTAATATGATAATCATCAATTTATTATGTTCTTTTTTTTGTTAGGTAGTGTTATGCCCATTAAAATTCCCGGTCAATTACCCGCTTTATCAGTGCTAGGTAAGGAAAACATCTTTGTGATGTCAGAGCACCGAGCGGCCAATCAAGAAATTCGCCCGATGCAAGTGGCTATCCTGAATTTAATGCCTAATAAAATGGAAACAGAAGTACAAATTCTGCGGATGTTATCTAATACGCCATTGCAAATTAATGTCGAATTTGTTCGTATTCATAAAAATGTTTCCAAAAACACGCCGAAAGAACATTTAGATAATTTTTATTGTTTATTCGATGAGATTAAACACAAGCAATATGACGGTTTGATTATCACTGGCGCGCCTTTAGCTTTATTGGATTACTCCGACGTGAGTTACTGGGATAAAATTTGTGAGGTGTTTGATTGGGCCGAGAAAAACGTCACTTCCACTATGTTTTCTTGCTGGGCTGCCCATGCTGCCTTGTTTCATCATTACGGCTTAAACCGTCATTTGCGCCAGAACAAACTGTCTGGGGTATATCAACATTACCCCCTTGATAGCAAAGAAGAACTTACTCGTGGTTTTGATGAAAGTTTTAATGTGCCGCACTCCCGTTATGGTTATATTAATCAAGTCGATTATCAAGGTATTGATGAACTTAATATTTTAGTGCAATCAGCCGATGCTGGTGTCTGTTTAGTCGCGAGTAAAAACAAGCGACAAGTGTACCTAACCGGGCACCCAGAATACGATACCTCCACCTTGCATGAAGAATACCTTAGAGATCGCAAGAAAGATGCGGCCACGCCACTGCCAATTAACTATTATCAAGATAACAATGTTAATAATAAACCGGTAGGCTCATGGCGTAGTCATGGTAGTTTGCTTTTTACTAACTGGCTTAATTATTATGTTTACCAAATAACGCCATACCAATTAGATGCTGTTCATATTAATTCAACGCTAATGAAATAGAACATTAAATACTAAATATTCCCTTATTCTTTAAATAGTTACTCCTGGATTTAACATGAAAAAACACCCATCTTTTGCTTTATTTGAACAGCAACTGGCTAAAAATATTCTCATTCTTGATGGTGCTATGGGTACCATGATCCAAGCGTACAAGTTTGAAGAGCAAGACTTCCGTGGCGATCGTTTTGCTGATTGGCATACTGATGTAAAAGGCAATAACGATATGTTAGTGCTTACTCAGCCTGAAGTGATTAAAGCTATTCACCTAGAGTACCTTGAAGCCGGCGCTGACATTCTTGAAACCAATACCTTCAATGCGACGACGATTGCCATGGCTGATTATGACATGGAAGAGTATAGCGCTGAAATTAACCGTGTTGCCGCACAAATTGCTCGTGCAGCTGCCGATGAATACACTAAAAAAACACCAGACCGTCCGCGTTTTGTTGCCGGTGTTTTAGGGCCAACCAATCGTACCTGTTCAATTTCTCCTGATGTTAATGACCCAGCTTTTCGTAATGTAACCTTTGATGAACTAAAAGAGGCGTATATTGAGTCGACTTTAGCTTTGATTGAGGGTGGTAGTGATATCATTTTAATCGAAACAATTTTCGATACCCTCAATGCTAAAGCGGCTATCTTTGCCGTAGAAACGGTATTTGAGCAATTAGGCCAGCGTTTACCAGTGATGATCTCAGGTACCATTACTGATGCCTCAGGTCGTACCTTATCAGGGCAAACAACGGAAGCATTCTATAATTCACTGCGTCATGCGAAACCAGTTTCATTTGGTCTTAACTGTGCCTTAGGTCCGGTTGAACTGCGTCAATATGTTGCAGAGCTGAGTCGTATTTGTGATGTTGCTGTCTCTGCTCACCCGAATGCCGGTTTACCGAACGCTTTTGGTGAATATGACTTTACCGTTGAGGACATGAATACTCATGTAGAAGAGTGGGCTTCATCAGGATTTTTAAATATTATTGGTGGTTGTTGTGGTACTACGCCTGAGCACATTAAAGGCATGGCTGATACGGTTGCTAATATTACTCCACGTAAAGTCGAGCCGCGTGAAATCGCTTGTCGTTTGTCGGGTCTAGAAGTATTAACCATTAATGGCGATAGCTTATTTGTTAACGTAGGTGAGCGTACTAATGTAACTGGCTCGGCTATGTTTAAACGCTTAATTAAAGAAGACAATTACGATCAAGCTATTGCGGTAGCCTTACAACAGGTTGAAAACGGCGCACAAATTATTGATATCAACATGGATGAAGGCATGTTGGAGTCAAAAGAGGCCATGGTACGCTTTTTAAACTTGATTGCTGGCGAGCCAGATATTGCCAAAGTGCCAATTATGATCGACTCCTCTAAATGGGACATCATTGAAGCGGGCTTAAAATGTATTCAAGGTAAAGGCATAGTTAACTCGATCAGCTTGAAAGAAGGCGAAGAAAACTTTCGTAAACAAGCTGAATTAGTACGCCGTTATGGCGCCGCTATGATAGTGATGGCGTTTGATGAAGAAGGCCAAGCCGATACCCGTAAACGAAAATATGAAATTTGTCATCGTGCTTACCATATTTTGGTTGATGAAATAGGCTTTCCACCAGAAGATATTATTTTCGATCCCAACATTTTTGCCGTGGCTACGGGCATTGAAGAGCACAATAACTACGCGGTCGATTTTATTGAAGCGGTTGGCGATATTAAGAAAAATCTACCTTATGCAATGATATCAGGTGGTGTTTCTAACGTATCATTTTCGTTTCGAGGTAATAACCCAGTACGTGAAGCTATTCACGCAGTGTTTTTATATTATGCCATTAAAAATGGCATGGACATGGGCATTGTTAACGCGGGTCAGTTAGCCATTTATTCAGATTTGCCGAAAAAATTAAAACAAGCGGTAGAAGACGTTATTAAAAATAGTGATGATGACGCTACCGAACGTTTACTTGATATTGCCCAAGAATACCATGGCCAAGCGGGCGGCCAGGCTTCAAAAGCTGATTTAACTTGGCGAGAGTTGCCTATTAATGAGCGTTTGTCTTATTCATTAGTGAAAGGTATTAATGAGTTTATTGTTGCCGATACCGAAGAAGCACGCCTTGTGGCGGTTCGTCCGTTAGATGTTATCGAAGGACCGTTAATGGACGGCATGAATACCGTTGGTGATTTATTTGGCGCTGGCGAAATGTTTTTACCGCAGGTAGTAAAATCTGCCCGGGTAATGAAACAAGCGGTTGCCCATTTAAACCCATTTATTGAGGCGGCAAAAACTGAAATTAGTACCAACGGTAAAGTCTTATTAGCGACGGTAAAAGGCGATGTTCATGACATTGGTAAAAATATTGTTGGCGTGGTATTGCAGTGTAATAACTATGAAATTATCGATCTTGGTGTGATGGTTTCTTGTGATGATATTTTACGGGTCGCAAAAGAAGAAAACGTCGACATTATTGGTTTATCGGGCCTTATTACACCTTCTCTTGATGAAATGGTACATGTTGCTAAAGAAATGAAACGCACAGGCTTGAAACTGCCTTTATTAATTGGTGGTGCCACCACGTCAAAGGCGCATACGGCCGTTAAAATTGAACCGCAATATGATGAACCTGTAGTCTATGTATCGAATGCCTCTCGCGCAGTATCTGTAGTTAGCAAATTATTATCTAAGGAACACAAAGCCAAGTTCTTTGCTGATACGAAAGAAGAGTATGAACGGGTACGGATTCGTCATTACAAAAAAGGCCCACGCTCAAGTTTAATTAGTCTTGAAGCGGCGCGTGCTAATGCGACCAAAATTAATTTTGACGGTTATAGGCCGAAAAAACCGAACAAGTTAGGTGTTACCATACTTGATAATATTGATTTGAACGAAGTTAGAAAGTATATCGATTGGACACCATTTTTCATGACCTGGCAGATGTCGGGCAAGTATCCGCTAATTTTAAAACATGAAGTGATTGGCGTTGAAGCAACGAGCTTATTTAATGATGCTAACGCCATGCTTGATGATGTTATCAACAATAAAAAAATATCTGCTAGAGCGGTATTTGGTTTATTTCCGGCGAACAGTAATCAAGATGATATACAGCTATACACTGATGAAAGTCGCCAGGAAAAATTAATGAGACTTCATCAACTACGTCAACAAAGTAAAAAACCGGCCGGGCAGTTTAACCGCTGTTTAGCAGATTATGTTGCCCCAATTGATAGCGGTATTGACGATTATATTGGCGCTTTTGCCGTGTCAGCAGGTTTTGGTGTTGAAGATTTGGTAAAAGTATATGACGCTGATCACGATGCCTATAACTCAATACTGTTAAAAGCGGTGGCGGATAGGTTAGCCGAAGCCAGTGCAGAATATTTACATGAAAAAGTGCGTAAA
The DNA here is from genome assembly GCF_013215345.1 of Colwellia sp. Taxonomy (GTDB): domain Bacteria; phylum Pseudomonadota; class Gammaproteobacteria; order Enterobacterales; family Alteromonadaceae; genus Colwellia. The sequence continues at coordinate 39,078 of NZ_JABSOV010000021.1, forward strand.
GAATACTGGGGTTATGCTCCTGATGAAAGCCTAGGCAATGATGATCTTATCAGAGAAAATTATCAAGGTATTCGTCCTGCGCCAGGTTACCCTGCTTGTCCTGAGCATACTGAAAAAGGTTTGTTATGGCAGTTACTTAACGTTAAAGAAAATATTGATATGGATCTGACCTCAAGTTATGCCATGTGGCCAGGTGCTGCGGTAAGTGGTTGGTATTTCTCTCATCCCGACTCTAAGTACTTTGCCGTGGCAAAACTGGCTAAAGATCAGGTGCTTGATTACGCTGCTCGTAAAGGCATGACCATAGAGCAAGCTGAACGTTGGTTGTCAGCAAACTTGGACTATGAGCCTGAGTAAATGAACCTGAGCAAGCGAAATGTCATGTAGAATGGATGCTATTAACACAAACTGAGCCCATGTTCATTTCCTGTAAGTAAGCCCAAAGAGCTGGATCTTCGACTAGACACTTCGAAGATGACGACTAGCGGTAAATGCCAAAGCCGTCTGTATAAACATAATGAACAATAAAAAGGCTGCATCCTGATAATCATCATGATGCAGCCTTTATGTTTTCTCGTTAACTGGTAAATTTAAGTTTTACTGGTAATTGCTTAACCTTAGATTTAGCTTATTACCAGTACTTCACTAGCCTTATGGGGCTGCTTGGAATAAGTCTGTTTGTTGAACAACAAACTTATTATTGAATTTTGCTGATAATACACCTTTACGATGTGCGAGCGCTGATTGTAGTTTTTTTGCTACCTTAGCAATAGCTACATACAATTGCTTGTCAGAAGCATTTACTGTTACTTTTTCACCTTCATACAGTGTGGTGACTTCAAGTTTTTGTAAATGCGGCTCTACGGTAATAGTCGAGTTTAGCGTCATGATTGACGGATAATGCTTAGAGATTTTCGCAAACTTATTTTCGATAGATTGCTTGATACCTTCAGTAATTTCAACGTGGTGTCCAGAAATTTTAATCTTCATAGTCTTGCCTCTTTTGTTATCTTAATCTTTGTCTTCATCTTCATATTCCTCCTTCAGTGATAAAAATGCAATAGAAAAAACAGCCTTATTTGCAATTAAATGTAACCGTTATTTTATGTGTATATTTCTATAAAATATTGAGATAAAGCAGCACTTTGGTGAATGCCTTTATCCATCGACAAGCTAATAATTGATTTGGGCTTGATTTTTTTGTTGTGGACAATGTTTACCTAACACTTTGACGTAATGACAAAATTAATGGAAAAATCACCTGTCAGCAATGAGCGAAATCATACTTTAGTTGATTGATTTAGGGTGATAATTTCTTCGGCAGTACAATGATAATTTCTATGCCAGCGCTTATGGAACTCGCTAGCTTTATGGAGCCTAATAAGCTATGTACTACTTGATTGTAGACAATAGGCATGCCTAAACCTATGCAATCTGAGCCACGTTTCGTCGTGGAGAATGGGTCGAATATATTACCCACTAAATCATCAGACAGACCTTCGCCATTGTCTTGGTAAAGTAAGTGCACTTCGTCAGTTTTATCTGTGATAGTAATTTCAATTTCAACCTGATTAACTAATATATCTTCAAAGGCATGTAAGCAAGAATTCTCGACCAGTTGATTGAATACCTCTTTAATTATTTGTGGGTAGCTAACAATATTGAGCTGTTTTGGGCAATGTATTGTGATAAATGCAGCTTTAGTCGTGGCTCTAATTGAGCAATCTTTAACTATATTTTCAAATAGTAGCGGTAACTCTATTGTCTTTATAGCTTCATTTTGTGATGAGTACGATAGCGCCTTAAAGTTTTCCACTAAGTTAATAGACTTTTTGATACTACTGTTAATTAACGCAATACAAGCATTACTTTGATTGTTGTATGCGGCCAATAGTTGTGAAGAAAGTGTCTGTTGTGATATTTTTTCTGAAAGCTGTTTTTGTTTATGTTCAAGCTGCGATGTGGCAGTTAATATTACCCCTAATGGAGTATTTAGTTCATGAGCGACCCCTGTTACTAAGTTAACTAAAGAAGCCATTTTTTCAGATTCAAGTAATTGCGCTTGAGTGGCGGTTAACTTTTCTAAGGTATCACTCAATTCAATAGTACGATTTTTTACCCGCAATTCTAGCTCATCATTTAAGCTTTTTAGTTGGTTTTGGGCTTCTATCAAATCATTAACATCTTCAATTGTTCCAACAATTCTATTCGCTGTTCCTTGAGGTGTCCTTGATACGGCTTTTGCTCGGCTACGATACCAACGCCAGCTACTATCTGGATCGTGTCGTCTGTAGGTTATATCTAGATGAGCAGACTCGTTATCTATATGAAAGTTAAATGCGGCAAGTAACTTGTCTATATCTTCAGGATGAGTGGTTCTTTTTAAGTGCTCAATAGTGAATTTTTCTTTACCGTTTATATTGTTAGTAATGCTATTTATTCTAAAAATATAGTTTTCAGCTATGTGCCAGTCCCAGAGCTCTCGATTACTCCCCCACAATGACAAAGTTAGCCTTTCTTCATTTTCTTTTATATATAGATAGCGTTGATAACGCTGATACACGAATAGACTGATCAAAGTAATGATAATAAAAAAATAGGCACTATAAGCCCACCAAGACAACCAAGGTGCAGGCTTTACTATTATCGGCAATCGAGTAACTTTGTCCCCCCATTGTTGATTTTTATTTTTTGCTCTTAGCATCAAGGTGTAACTGCCTGGAGGTATATTTGTATAGGTAGCTAAACGTGATTTATGATTGGTTTTTATCCAGTTTTCATCAAAATTATCAAGCTTATATTCATAGTTAATATTATTAGCCTTTGAAAAGTTCAATGTTGAAAATTCAAAAGAGATCAGGCTTTCTTTATGGCTCAGGGTTAACTCGTCAAGTAGATAAATCGCTCTGTTTAATTGAAAGTTATGGGCAAGGGATAGAGCTCTATCTGTTTTGTTTTTTATAGTGATAGTTTGATTAAACAGTCGTACTTTAGTTATTGTCAGTGCTAAGTCTTGTTGCTGTTGATTAAAGAACTGTGGGTTAAAAATATTCAGACCGTTAATACCACCAAAGTATAACTCCCCAGTTGATGACTTTAAAAATGCTCCAGCATTAAACTCATAACTTTGTAAACCATCCTCTAAAGTAAAGTTGGTAAATGTGCTAGTTTTTTTGTCTAATCTAGAAATTCCTCTATTTGAACTTAGCCATATAGCGCCATCATCGCCTTCTAGTACTGCATAAGTCGCTTCATTTGCTAAGCCATGCTGCTTGCCATAGCGGGTAATTTCTTGAAGACGAAAATCAAGCTTATTGATACCCCCAAAGGTAGCTATCCAGATATTGTTATTACTATCTTCAGATACTGACATTACATAGTTGTTGCTAATGCTATTAGCATTATTAATATCGTATTGATAGCGAGTGAACTTCTGTGTAGTTTTATTAAAATAATTTAGCCCTCCACCATAGGTACTAATCCATAAAAGACCTCTCGAGTCTTCAAATATGGATAATACATAATTAAAACTTAAGCTGTCTTTATTGTTTGGATCATGGGTGAAATGGCTAAAATCTCTTGTGATTGTATCTAATTTATCTAGGCCGCTCTTGGTGCCAATCCATAAATTTTCTTCTTTATCTTTATAAAGTGCGAGTATCTTATTATCGATTAAGCTATTCTCATTATCCGGTTGGTTAACAAAGTGCTCGACTAGGTTTTTGTTTGTATCTATTAAGTTTAGCCCTGCATCATAGGTACCTACCCACAAAACTCCAGGGGTACTTTCTGCTATGGCCCAAATACGGTTACTTGAAAGTGAATTATTGTTGTTTTTTTCATGGGTAAAACGCTTGATTTTTTGATTTTCTTTGTTGAAGTGATTTAAACCTCCACCATCGACACCAAGCCAAACATCACCTTGACTATCTTCGAAAATTGACCAAATTTCATCATGTTGTAATGATGTTGTAGTCATATTGTCTTTATATATATGAATGAAAGGTGGTCTAGATAAATTGAATTTATTGATGCCATGGGCAAATAAGCCAAGCCATAAGATATTATTGTTTGCAATATATAACTCATATACAACATTGCCAGAAATAGATTGCTTGAGCATAGGGTTATTTTGGTGACGAGATAGTGTGTTTCTGTTCTTATCAAGTATTTGAAGCCCCGAAGAGGTTGCTAGCCATAAACGTTGCTCTTTGTCTTCTTGGATATCCCTAATCGCAATATAGTTTGATGTCTCTTGGCTACCTTCATGTAACATAAAGCGCTGAAAATTATTTTTTTTTGCTTGGTACTTATTCAAACCATTTAATGTTGCTACCCATATTGTTTGACTTTTGTCTTGATAAATTGAGGTTATCTGGTTGTCGGAAAGGCTATCGCTTTGTTGATTGTTATGTTTGAAGTATTCAATTGACTGAGTATTAATGGAATATTTGATTAAACCATTGTTTTCAGTTCCAAGCCAAAGGTTATTCTTTTTGTCTAATAATAAACTGGTAATTATTTTTTGTGAAAGTAACGCTTGATGCTCTTTATTAAAAATAAAGGGGGAGAATGTTTGGTTACGTAAGTTAAAAATTTGTATGCCAGCGTCATGGGTCGCCAACCACAATTCATTTGGGTTAGGTTGAATTATTTGTTGAATGCTATGGTAGTTAGCATTTGATCCCCTCTTTAAGTACTGAAAGTGGTCAAATGTTTCAGTATCATAATTAAAGCGATTTAAACCACCGCCTCGAGTTGCTACCCATAAATTACCTTGCTGATCAACAAAGAGGTTATAAATATAGTCATTACTGAGCGAGTTTGGATCTTCAGGCTCGGCATAAAAAACTTCAAATTCAAAACCATCAAATCTGTTTAATCCGTCTTGGGTACCAAACCACATAAAACCATACTTATCTTGGATTATGGCATTAACGGTGTTTTGCGATAAGCCATCTTCAATATCGTAACCTGTAAATATGATGTTAGCACTAACTTGCCAGCTGCAAAAAAATAATAGAATAAGAGATAAACGATATGGTATACCCATAGTTAATTATCCTAACTTTTTCTGGTATAGCGGCTTTCACGATGTGATAAGTATAGTCAGTAAATGACAGTTAGTGCTTGAAAAGAAGTGGATAGTGGCGGCAGGGGAATAAATAGGAGATAGTTGACGTTAATACAAATTGCCGCCAGATATATGGCGGCAATTTTTTACTTGTGGTTATTTAAAATGTCTATCAAAGAAGTCCATGATAGTGCTGTTTAAATGCACTTTTACTTTTTTACCACGCATACTATGTTTGCTGCCAGGGTAGGTCATTAATTCAAATAACTTGCCTTGGTCTTGCAAGCTTTTAATTAATTTAGTGGTATTGGTAAATAAAACATTATCATCAGCCATGCCATGATAAACCATCAGTGGACCACTTAAGCCTGAAACATAGGGAAACACACTGCTTTGTTGATAACCGGCCGCATTCACCTTTGGATGATTTAAATAGCGTTCAGTATAATGGGTGTCATAAAGCATCCAGTCGGTCACTGGCGCACCACTAACACCTGCTTTGAAATAATCACCAGCTTTAAACATAGTCATTAACGCCATATAGCCACCGTATGAATGACCAAAGATGCCAATACGTTCCTTATCAACATAAGGAAGAGTATGTAAATATTTAACGCCTGATATTTGATCTGCTACTTCTACTTGGCCAAGGGTCTCATAGATTGGAAATTCAAAAGCCGTACCACGGTAGTTAGAGCCACGATTATCAAGCTGATAAACAATGTAACCTTGTTGTAGCATATACTGAGTCATATCAGCGCCTTGCCATGAATTAGTCACACGTTGCGCGTGAGGACCACCATAAACTCTAACAATAACCGGGTACTTCTTACCAGGTTGCATGTTTTTCGGCTTATACAGTTTGTAAAACAAGTCTGCTTGGCCGTCATCCGATTTTAGTGAGCCAAATTCAGGCATAACTAAATCATCATAATAAGGAGCAATAGGGTGTGCAGTGGTTACCTTATTTTCAGCTAACCAAGTAACATGTTCACCATTGGCTAAGTGTAAACTTACTTGTTTAGGGGTCTTAGTGTTAGAGAAACTATCAATATAACTTTCACTGGTAGCACTAAAGTTGATGTTATGAAAACCATTTCGCTTGCTAATACGCTGTACATGTTCAGGCGTTTTACCTGTCATTGGTACCTTGTATAAGTGACGTTCAAGTGGTGTATCAGCACGACCAGTAAAGTAAAGCCAACCGTTTTTTTCATCAACACGGGTTAGTGAGTTGACTACCCATTCACCCTTGGTTAATTGTGAAATAAGCTGACCCTTTAGATTGTAATGATAAAGGTGTTTGTAACCGTCACGCTCAGATGCCCAAATAAAGCTTTTATTATCTTTTAAGAAAATTAAATCTTTATGTAAATTAATCCAATGCGTCGACGTTTCTGTTAACAAGGTTTTTTGGCGACGTTTTTTCAAGTCGTAGGTTTTTAATGTTAAGGTTTTTTGATCGCGACTTTGTAATTGGTAAGATAGCTTTTTACTATCATTTAGCCATTTTACTCTTGGGATATAAATGTCTTTATTATCACCAAGGTCAACAAAGCGAATTTTTTTAGCTTGAATATCGGTAACCGCTAATTGAATATGAACATTATTGGTACCGGTTGCTGGGTAACGTTGTTCAATTAATTCAATTTTTTCTGCGTATATTTCATTGCGAATAACGGTTTTTACTGGTGTTTCATCGACACGTAAAAAGGCAATGTACTTTTCATTGGGTGACCACCAATAGCCGGTCATTCGAGACATTTCTTCTTGAGCAACAAATTCACTCATACCATTTTTAATGGCACCAGCACCGTCTATGGTTAGTTGACGCTCTTCACCTGAGGCAATATTTAGTACGTAAATATTTTGCGCACGAATATAAGAAACAAAGTTACCTTTTGGCGAAAATTTAACATCGGTTTCAAAACCAGCCGTATCGGTTAAACGCTTAGCCGTTTTACTCGCTAAATTGTAGTAGTAGATATCACCATTTAGCGGGAATAATAACGCGCTACCATCTTGAGAAAATTGGTATTCCATAATGCCAACACCATAAATACGCTGGCGTTCACGGCGCGCTTTCTCTTCATCTGATAAATTCTCAGGACCACTAAATAGTGATTGAGAATCTACCAGCAGTTTATTTTCTTTACTTGCTAGGTTGTACTCCCATAAATCGTATCGGTGCAAGTCTTCAGCTTTACCTTGCAGATAGGTAACACGCGTACCATCAGGGGAGAATTTAAGTGACTTGGGAGTTTGACCATTTAGAGAAGGCGAACTATAAATGCGCTCAATGGTTAATTGTTCAGTGCTTGTTGCGGCAGCTGGCGCTTGCATATTTTTATCAGCGAGGCTTTTAGCCGTTGCGCTGTCATTATTTGCATGGACACTTAGCGGTAAGGCTAATGAGCAAGCAAGGGCAATAAGTGCTTTTTTAACAGTAAATTTCATAGCAAAGTTATCTAATTAAGTAATGTAAATGGGTAATTGTGTGCCTGGTACCTATGACTTCCTTGCCAACACTTTTTCTGTTCGGTATTTGTTTGCTCAGCACTTTAACAAACACGGGTTTGTTAAACTAGCGTTGTGCTGAAAAAGAGCGATTTTAAAGGGGGTTGTCGTTAAAAGTGCTGATAATTGAAAAAAACAGACAGTAATCTCCGAGGTGAAAACTGCTGGTTATGCCGGTTAAATTGCATATCAGCAGCCTTTTAGAGATTGTTTATCGCGGCTATTTTATTAATTCAATCAATTCATGAATGGTTTTAACTGCGTGTATATTGGCACCTAAACCTTCCATGGATTTATGATAATTACGATAAGGAATATATATTTCGGTGAAACCATGCTGAGCGGCTTCTTTAACGCGAGGTACACCACTGTCTATCGGCCTAACATCACCGTTTAAACTTAGTTCACCCATAATGCAGGTATTTCTAGGGATAACAAAGTCGTTCAGGCTACTTAGCAATGCTGATACCAAGGCAAGATCTATACAGGTTTCAGTCTCGTCTATTCTTAAGCCGCCAACAATATTAAAGAAGGTATCGTGAAATATCTTGGTTTTGGTGTGTTTGCGTAATATGCCCGTTAACATCTTTATTCGGTTCATGTTCAAGCCAACACAAACTCGCTGGGGAAACTCTGCCTCGGTTTCTGTAGTTAAACATTGAATTTCTAAGAGTAGGTTTCTATTACCTTTACGAATACAGGTAATAGTTGAGCCGGGTGATTCAGTGCTAGAGCCGGAGAGAAATATCTCACTGGGGTTATCAACGCTGAGCATACCGCGCTCACACATTCTAAAAATACCAACGGTGTCGATATCGCCAAAACGGTTTTTATTTGCTCTTAAGGTACGAATTTGTCCGTCATTGGTATCGATATGCAACAGCGCATCAACTATATGTACTAGGGTTTGCGGGCCAGCAATTTCATTGTTTTTATTGACGTGGGCAATAATAAACATGGTGACATTGTTTTGTTTACAGTACTGGGTTAGTGCTTGCGCGCTACTTTTTACTTGAGAGGGGGAGCCAGGGCTGCCATTAGCATTTTCAGTTACTACTGCTTGAATAGAGTCAATAACAGCAAATTTAATTTTGTTGCTGTCCAATTCATCGATGATTGACTCAACACTGGTTTCAGCCAATAGATACAAGTTATCTTCGTCGTAGTCTAGCTTTAATCTGTGTACTCGATTCTTAAACTGAGAAAGCGATTCCTCGGCGGTACAATAAAGCGAGGCGGTAGTCTTTGACATTCTAGCGACCAGATCTGACAGTAAGGTCGTTTTACCTGCGCCAGGATCGCCAGAAATAATATTTACCGAGCCGCGAGTGACCCCACCGCTTAAAACACGATCGAGTTCACCGATACCGGTTAATCTTTTTTCTGCATCCGTAGCTTCTATCTCGTTAATTTTTTTAGAGCCGCCACCTATTAAGCCGGCATAGCCCGCTGTTTTTGCTGTCCGGGTGACAGTATTTTTACTAGCCGTTTTAGATATTCTCACTTCAGCCAAGGTATTCCAAGCACCGCAACGACATTGTCCTTGCCAGCGGGTGAAGTTCATGCCGCAATCGGTACATACAAATTCGATTTTTGCTGCTTTTGCCATCTAGATTATACCTACCTTTAAAAGATAAAATGATTGTAATAAGGATCTGTCATTGCAGATGTATTATCTTGTTTCGATTAGTTGTGACCTTGTCGAAGAAACATAATACGATGAAACAAGTGACTTTGCGCGACTAGCCTACTTGAGAGGCATAGAAATTGCTTGGTTTATCTTGATAAAGTCGGTTAGATTATAATGATTTTGATTTTTTTGTCTAAGCTAAAAGAGTAATACAGGTTGTTAGCCCGCAATAAGGCTAAGTATAGCGATTAAAACAGTGATTAAAGCAGCGAGTAAACGAGAAGTTAATAATAAAACTATGAATAATAATTTCAGCAAACACCATAAAATTATTGAGAATTTCCGTGGTGAAGTGAACAAGCAGAGTTTTGAAGCTAGCTTCAGTGCCATAACTGGACACCTCACCAAAAATGAAAGTTTTTTATTGAAAATGGAATTAAAGCGTTTAGCGGGCGCTTGTACACGAGCCATAGATCTACGTGGCTTGGTTGATGGTGAATGTCAGTTATTTGACTATCAAGGCCAAACACACTTTTTAGATGAGATTGCCGTGGCCGCGTTTCAGGAAAATATTGCAATTTATGGCGGTTATACTTTTGGCGTCTATGAATCAGTAAAAGATGCCGAAAATAGTTTTCGTAATATCTATCAAAATGAGCAAGGTAATTCGACTACGATTGAGGGTAAAAGTCTCAATAAAAAATCATCGGTAGAAAAGCTACAATACCCAGCAAAATTACAACTTTTGGCCAATTACCCAGATCGCTCAGAAGAGCGGATGAATTTCGCTATTGCCATTACGTTAACCTTAGAAAATAAGCAACAAGTGACCACGAGCAGCATCGATTTAAGTGTCGAGGGCATTAAGTTTAAACTGATTAATGAAGCGACTCTATTTAAGGGCGAGCAAGTAACCATTGCCTTTACCGGCTTAGAGCAAGAGTTTCAATTTAATAAAAACAGTTTATTTTCTTTTAAAGTTAAAAATACTTTACGTGATTCAGCCACCCAGCTTATTGGTTGTCAACGTATCAATACTCCTGAGGGTGACGACTTTGCACGCTTTCTTGCCGGTTATATCCAAGGAAATAAACGCCGTTATAAAATTAACTTAGATAATAGCTTAGCGGCGTTACAAGCGAGAAGTCATGAGCAATTCACCTTAGTTAAATTAAATGAATTGGTTGTATTTATGCAAAGTGCCAATGGTCGCGCTGAAGGTCTTGCGCCTCGTTATGCGCTTACCACTAAAAATAATCAAAAGGTATATCACTATTGGCGCGATGATAAACATAATTCGACTTTGCATTACCTTATTAATGATGAACGACTTGAGCGTCTACAGGCTTTAGCACATAAAAATAAGAGTTTATTAGTTTTTAGTTTCATTCATCAACACAAAGGTCGTAAGTTTTTCTATACCCTAGATGAAGAACAGCTTAAGCACGACAAGAGCTTTTTTAAGCAATTTATAGCTTTTGCTGCCAGCAAGAGTTCTTTTGCTATTACCGAATTAAAGTATCAGCAGGTAAGTGCTGAGCAAGCTTATTCACCGTTTACCTTATCAAGTGTTATGAGCAAGCAGCAAAGTTACTTAAATCCACCGTTAACTGATGAAGTTAACGGAATTTTGGCGAATATACCTTGCTTAGTAACGGTAACCGATATCACTAGCGCTAGTGATATCGGTGAGTATCAAGCATTAGGCTATAAAGGAGTCGACCTAGAACGGCTGAAAAGTTATGGTCATAAGTATGGCGATAAGAATAATCTAGTTGATGAAATCACGCTAAGTTATGGTCATCAACGTCAAGAAATGCGCTTTAAATATCAGACGCCTGTTGACATTGAGTGCGCTGAAGCAACTTGGTCGGGACAGTCGGCAGACTTTTCTGTATCGGGCTTAAAAGTAGACTTAGCCGAGCCAGCCGCATTGTCACAGGGTGATGTGGTTTATTTAACTTTTCCTAAATTGCAAAAAATAACCTCAGCCTTTGATCTCAAACAATTGCCTTATAAGGTGATGAGGATAAGCAAAGATAAAACCGTGGTAAACCTACGGGTGTCGGTTAAAGAGCACCAACATATCGGCCGAGCATTTTTTAAGTTATTAATTGATAAGAATAAAAGTAAGTTAACGCCTGATGAATATGCGATGTTAACCCCGGGCTTATCTGGCGCTTTGAGGACCTTGTATGCGGTGAATATGACGATACCAACAGTTATGGTGCAATCAAGTGGCAGTCGTTATAAGCTAGAAACCTTAGTTACCGGTCAATACGCTAATCAAAGCCATAAAAGTTTATTATCAGCCATGCTGCGATTAAGCGATCGTCATGGTTATTATAATTTGTATCCTTTGCTCGGCAATTTGCATATTAGTAGTTTACTTGAACATAAGATGAGGAAACTACTGGCCAGTGATGTTGCGGTCAGTGAAGTTATTTATATTGCCATCAATTCAAGTATTACTGATATTGACAAGTCGGTAACGATAAAACAAGTTAGTGAGTTAGAGACCCTTGAGCTAAGAAAGCTTTTTATTAAAAAATCGTTAAAGCAGGGACAGTTTTACGCTTTACAGTTAAAGCTGTCACGCAGTGATGCCGCAAATATGGATCATTTAACTCCTGAGCTGACATATATTGGCGTTTATGCGATACATAGAAGTAAGCAACTTGAGCAAGAAATGTATAGTGTCGCTGGGCTTGTTCAGCTGGTTGATGTCACCGAAGAAACGTTACTAAGGTACTCAATCACAGACTAGCGTTAATTCAGTGTTGTTTGCTTAGTGAAAAATCCTAAGCACTGATACTTGATAAAAGAGCAGCACTTAGGCTTTGTACTTAACTATTAATTATCATCTTTTAGCCTCTGAGTTTAAGTTAATGTGCTGCTTAAACTCAGAGGCTTACTAAATGGTTATGCTAACCAATGTAATAGGCAGTCTAAACCTTGCACGTTAATGCTACTGTCAGCCTGCGCTAAGACAATCGGTTTAGCATGAAAAGCGACACCAAAGCTTGCTGCAGCCATCATCACCAGATCGTTAGCACCATCACCCATAGCAACCGTTTGATTGTGAGGAATGTGATATTCTTTGCTCAGAATAGCGAGAGAGTCGGCTTTTACTTGTGCATCGACTACATCACCTAATACTTTGCCGGTAAGTTTGCTATCTATAATTTCTAGGGTATTAGCAAAAGCTGCATCCAATTCTAAAGTGTCTTTAAGGTGGTCAGCAAAATAAGTAAAGCCGCCAGAAGCGATGGCTATGCGCCAGTTGTGCTTTTTAAGTTCTTTAATTAATGGTTTTAACCCAGCCATAAGAGGAATATCTTTGGCTACATCGCTTAATATGCTTTGTGGTGAATTTGCTAATGTTGCTACACGTTGATGTAGGCTTTGGGCAAAGTCCAACTCACCTAACATAGCGCGCTCAGTTACTTCTGCCACTTCTTCACCAACACCGGCTAGTTTAGCTATTTCATCAATACATTCAATTTCTATGGTGGTTGAGTCCATATCCATCACTAACAGACCCGGTTCACTTAAGGTAGGTACTTGTGTTAATAAGGCGGCTTCAATCCCGTTAGCTAAAGCAAAGTCTGCTAATGCTTTACGTGCTTGCATAAAATCGCTACAGCGCACTTGAAAACGACAGCTGGTTTGATTATTACGGTGATTAATAGCGGTTAATGCGGTGATGTTCAGTTGAACTTGGTTTTGTAGTGCTAACAGCTGAGCTAGGGGCAGTTGTTGAAATACCACTAATTCAATCTTATCTTGCGCTGCACTTGTTTCAAGCGGATGTTCATCAAGGTCAAGAGTCTGCTCAGATAAGCTAAAGGCGATGGGTAATTGCTTACCTGCTAGGTTTTGGGCTAAATACTGTGCAAGGGACAGGGGTAATACATTGGCGATAAAAGACACGTTAACTCTCTAAGGTATTGGTATACACCCAAACAGCATGAAGATGCAGGATTCAGACAAGCTGAAAAACGCATCTTCAAGTGGCTTGGGTATATTATAAATATTAAACTTCACATCAGTTAGTATTCTAACTATAGTGAGACTATTAATGCGCTAAAATAGTCACCTGTGTTTTTATGAAGCAAGCCGAACAGCCTTTATACCCTAAATTATCGTCGATTTATAATAAAATCCTGCAATTAGCTAGTGCTATTTCGCTTATCATAGTGCTGATCAGTATCTTGCAGTCTACCGGGGTGAAAAATAGTAACAATTTAACCGAGCATTTTAATTTTATTGCCAAGCAGCAATTACACCAAGCCATTGTCGGTGCCACTGTCTTACTTGAGCAAGAGCATAAAAATAACATTGAGAAAAAATCTTTATTACAACGTTACCTTGACGGTTTGGCAAAAGTTAACTTTGTTAAACAAGCACATTTATATGATGCCACTGGCATGTTATTAGTTGCTAGCACATCCTTGGAGATAGATAAGCGAGGTAATGAAATTGCTCGTCCTAAAGCCAAAAGTATTAACGAACTTTATGGCATATCACCACACCAACGCAATTTAAGCGATAAATTAACGCCTTTTGTTGAAGAGGTTCGCCATAGTGATACAAGCAGCTATAAACTTCATGGCTACTTACGTTTTACTATCGAGCCGTCTTATTTAACCAACATATTAGCGCAAGCGGATGAAGAGCAGCAGTCATTACAACGATTAATGTTGTTAGTGGCGGGTGTTATTGGCTTTCTGCTTACTCGTGGCCTAAACCGCTTTAGCAGACGAGGTTATCGACTAGCTTCAGAGCCGAAATAGGTGAGTTCAAAGCTATTTCTTACTAAGTGAAGAATACTTGCTCGATATTATGCTCACATTGACAGGCAATTTCCTCAGCACTCTCTGACCTAATCGTGGTTAACAGCTCAAAAATTTTGATTAGATTAACTGGAGAGTTAGCTGGAGCAGGATATTTTTCTTGTTCAGCTTGTTCGCTATTAGTCAGTACGTCTTTAGCCATTACCTCAACACCCATTATCTCAGAGCTTAACGGCATCGATGGTGCATCAGTTTCTAATACTAAAGACTCCAGCGGTAAGCGCTTAATAGTGTTGATGGTTTTTTTAGCGCGGGAATAACTGATAGTACTGCCTACTCCGAGTTTAAAACCTAAATCTAAGTAGCCTTTAGCCTGTTGGTAACTGCCTGAAAATCCATGAATGATACCCGCCTTGTTTAGCTGGTACCTCTTCAAAAATGGCATGTTCTTGTCGTGTGATTGCCTGTGATGAACTATTACCGGTAAGTCTTGCTGCTTAGCGAGGTTAAGCTGAAAATCAAAAAAATGTTGCTGCTTTGCTAATTCAGCCTCGGGATCATCACTACGTTTAATAATGGCGCCGTCTAAACCAATTTCACCAATAGCGATAATTTCATTTTTCGTCTGTGTTACTTTTTCAGTTAACAGTTCTAGGTGAGTATCGTTTAATCCTTGTAAAAACCACGGGTGGATACCTAAACAAGGGTAAATACTAATAGGTTTGTTATGAAAAGTTTTGGCTAGGTTTAATACTTTATCAAAGTTATCAGGGGCTATGGCGGGAACGATAATTCGGGTAATAGCCAGTTTCGCGCATTGCTCTAGCAGGGCAGGTAGTTGTTCTTTAAAAGCGTTGTCGTC
>NZ_JABSOV010000210.1 GCF_013215345.1 Colwellia sp.
AATTCACGTGGCTTTTGATACGAACCATACATTAGGCCGCGCATCATATGCATATATACCACAACGAAGAATGCTGAAGCACCGGTAGAATGCATATAACGTAATAACCAACCGAAGTCGACATCTCGCATTATGTATTCAATTGAGGCAAACGCGCCGTCGCCAGATGGTTCATAGATCATTGTTAACCAAATACCAGTAAGGATTTGGTTAACTAGTACTAACATGGCTAAAGAGCCAAAAAAGTACTAAATGTTTGTTCCAAGCATCAGTCACTGGTAAACGTTTATCTATCCAGCCCATGAAATCGGTAAATAACTTCATTAACATTATGCGTCTCCTTGACCAACACCGATTAATAGGGTGTCATCACTAATAAATGAGTGCTCGGGAACCACTAAGTTTAATGGTGCAGGAACGCCTTGAAAAACTCGGCCAGCCATATCAAATTTACTACCGTGACATGGACAGAAGAAACCGTTTGGCACGCCTTCAACGAATTCCTCAAAATCACCGCCATGGTGAGTTGGAGCACAACCTAAATGAGTACAAACACCTAAGGCAACTAAAAACTCAGGTTTAATTGAGCGATAAGCGTTGGTTGCATAACTAGGCTGTTGCGCCTTTTCTGAATTGGGATCTCGCAACTGGTCATCATGCTTAGCTAAATCACTAACTGTCTTTTCCGTTCTACGGACGACGTAAACGGGTTTACCTCGCCATTCTGCACGGATTAATTGACCAGGCTGTATTTTACCTACATTAACTTCAACTGGAGCACCCGCAGCTTTCGCGCGAGCACTTGGGTTCCAGGAAGCAATAAAAGGCACAGCGGCTCCGACCACACCAACACCACCAACAACAGCGGTAGCTGCAGTTAGGAAGCGTCTGCGGCCGTTATTCACAGGCACATTGCTCATTTATACTCTCCAACTAAGACTCTAAGAAAACAGTTATTTTTATACCAAACGAAGCGTAATATAGATTATACGCCATATGTGGGACTGCTGTTTTTATTAGCTCAAATTTATACCAAGTGGTATATCGACAAAAAAATTTTTATGATCATAAAGAAATAGCGCGTTTTTTACAAGGTAAAAAGGGGCTTAGGTACTGTAAAAGCAGAAATAATTTGAAATACTTTGAAATAGAATAAATAAAGCATATTTATGCTAGAGGAAATGAAATTTGGTACTTAAATGAAAAGAAATGATAGATATAAAAAAACCGACACAAGGTCGGTTTTTTTTAAAAACGTAAACGATATAATTACACTAAATAGTCGGGATTTAGACAAGGCTGTCGAATTATGAGCCCCTGAACTTAGATAACTAAGTGACTGGGGCGAATAATTACAACAAACGCCGTATAAATTCTGAATATGACGTGTATTAACGTTTTGAGAATTGTGGCTTCTTACGTGCTTTATGAAGACCAACTTTCTTACGTTCAACTTTACGCGCATCACGAGTAACGAATCCAGCAGCACGTAGAGAACCACGTAAAGTTTCATCGAATACCATTAATGCACGAGTAATGCCGTGACGAATCGCGCCAGCTTGACCAGAAATACCACCACCAGTTACAGTGATGTTAAAGTCAAACTTTTCTACCATTTCAACTAACTCTAATGGTTGACGAACAACCATAACAGCCGTTTCACGTGGAAAGTATTCCGCGATATCACGTTTATTAATTGTGATTACACCGTTACCAGCTTTCATAAACACACGAGCAGTTGAGCTCTTGCGACGACCAGTACCGTAATATTGATTATCAGCCATTGCTTAAAGCTCCAAAAGTTGTGGTTGTTGTGCAGTATGTGCATGCTCTGGGCCTGCATATACTTTTAATTTGCGGAACATTTCACGACCTAAAGGACCTTTAGGTAACATGCCTTTAACAGCAAATTCAAGAACGCGTGTTGGTGCTTTTTCAATTAGCTTTTCAAAGCTAATTTGCTTAAGACCACCAGGGAACTCAGTATGCGAGTAGTAAATTTTACCTTTCGCTTTGTTACCTGTTACACGTACTTTCTCAGCATTGATAACAACGATATAATCGCCAGTATCTACGTGAGGAGTATATTCTACTTTATGCTTACCGCGTAAACGGCTTGCAATTTCGGTAGCGATACGACCTAAAGTTTTATCTTCGGCGTCCACTAAGAACCATTCGCGTTGTACGCTTGCTGGTTTAGCTACAAAAGTTTTCATTAAAAAACCCAATCTTATAAATGTTACTTAAATAACAATAAAAGCAATAAGCTTATATTGTCCGTTAAATGGACTACGCCACTGCCCCTTCGAGCATCGAGTCCAGCGCCACTGTTTATAGGGGACTTAACAAGAAACCACAAAACAATAGGCATTTGTAACGCAGGGAGCGCGGATTATACAGAAATAATTAGCAAAGATCACCTATATTCCCATTGTTTTTTAAATAATGTCTTCTACTATGAAGAGGTTTACTTGTTTGTGTCATTGAATGCGTTTCACATTAAGTAAATATCGTCAAAGAAACGTAAGTAAAAGGCTGGATAAGTTTCGTCTGTAATGTCCTGTAATAGCCTGAATAACTTTCTTACTGTATCTTGCTATATGTCAAAGGTCACTTAGCTTATTGTTAGTAATAACCGAGCTTAGTACATTGAGATTTATTACTGCTATTACCTATAAGGAAGCCATCATTTTAAGAAAACTCATTTTAAATTGATCACAACTTTGATCAATTTATATTGAAGCTGATAGCCCTTAGCGTGATTTAGGTTAATAGAGCAAAAGCCTCGGACAAAAGTTAACCTTTAGTTAATAATGGGTTACAAAATAATCGATTAACGGTTAACCAGTAATAAAAATAAAAAAAAAGTCGCAACAAAGTTTTACATTTAATAAAATTTGTCGCAGTATGAAGTTAGCCCCCGTAAAAAACAGATGGAAAAATAATTATGAAAAATTTACAACAAATGAAAAAAAGTGCACAAAAAGGTTTTACCCTAATTGAATTAATGATCGTTGTAGCGATTATCGGTATTTTGGCAGCAGTAGCATTACCTGCTTATCAAACTTACGTTAAAAAAGCTAAGTTTACTGAAGTAGTTCTTGCTTCATCTATCTATAAAACTGGCGCTGAAGTAGCGGCTCAAACAAAAACCAATGTAACTGATAAAGCTAATCCAAAACAACTAGTTGTTGGTGATTTAGACGCGGGTAAATATGGAATTCCAGTTACAGATGATGGTGGTGCAGTTTCAGGTATTCATGTTAAGTCAGCAACAATAGCAAATGGTGTAATCACCATGGTAGGCCAACCAACAGTTGATGATGCAACATATATATTAACAGCCACTATTAATGCAACGACTACCGGTGTAACGTGGATAGTAAGTGGAACTTGTGAAACATTAGGTATGTGTTAGTTGAAATATCAGGTCATAAATAAACAGGAGCAATGCTAAATTGAGTTTCTTTATTTATTTATAACAGTTGCTAAGGCTCCTTCGGGAGCCTTTCTTTTTCAAAAAAACAAATAAACCACTAAATAAAACAATGTATGGATAGTTTAAAACGTAAATTCTTCTCTTGGCATATAACGACCAGCTTGATTGTAGTGGCTTTTATTGCTTTGTATTGTCAGTTTATTTGGTTTCCAGCGCCTTTTTTACAGGTAGATGGTACGTGGTTTGCCTTATTGATAATAGCGGCTGTCGATATTACCCTAGGGCCGCTATTAACCCTGCTGTTAGTCTCATCAAAAAAATCTGCACGTGATTTAGTGGTAGATATGTCAGTTATCGTTGTAATACAAATTAGCGCCCTTGGTTATGGCCTTAGTCAAATAGAGCAAGAGAGAACCTGGGCAATAGTGCATTTAGATGGCGTTTTTAATTTAGTGGCAAAAAAAGAAATAGCTAAACTGCAATTAATCGCGAAGCAGGAGTTGCCGCAATACCAAGGAATATATTACGCCATGGTCGTAAATTCAGATTTA
>NZ_JABSOV010000211.1 GCF_013215345.1 Colwellia sp.
TGAGCTTAGTGATTTTGGCGCCATTTCTTTATCTGGTGAAGAACAAAGCAAATATTTACAAGGACAAGTAACCTGTGATGTTAATAGCAGCACGGAGCAAAGCCTACTTGTCGGTGCTCACTGTGATGCCAAGGGAAAAGTTTTTTCCGTTTTTAGATTAATTAATCGCTCTGCTGCTCACTTATTATTGCAACCTAAAGCCAGTATTGAAGGTTCTCTTAATGCGCTGAAAAAATTTGGTGTTTTCGCCAAGGTCACTATCGAAGAGACACAAGGCCTGAGCTTTATCGCTTTAGTGGGTGAACAGGCTAGTGTGCTATTACAAGGTGAGTATTCACAAATACCTGATAGCTTAAATCCAGTCGTACAACTTGGCTCAACCAGCTTAGTTTACCTTTGTGGTGACCAACCTCGCTATATCATCATTGATGAACAAGCCACTATTGCCTCATTGGTTAAATCATTGGCACTACCGGTGTTTTCACAAGACGTATGGGATTTATTAGAAATAAGCCAAGGATTTCCAATACTTAACGAAAAAACTAGCGGCCATTACGTGCCGCAAATGCTTAACTTACAAGCGATTAATGGCATTAGTTTCACTAAAGGCTGTTATTTAGGGCAAGAGACTGTCGCTAGAATGCAATATTTAGGTAAAAATAAGCGGGCACTCTTTTCTTTACATGTTCAACTTGAACAAGCGCTACAAGTAGATGACGTGCTTGAAAAGCAATTGGGTGATAACTGGCGCAAAGCTGGTGATATCTTAGCCTACTACCAAGCCGATGATGGCAACTGTTACCTACAAACAGTACTTGTTAACGATGGTGAGCTACCATCAATGCGTATCGCTGCACAAACTGATTCCGTAGTAACAAAGCAAGCATTACCATACACTTTAGACACTGAATAAGCTGAGCTTTAGATAAATATGCTCTAGATAAATAAGCTCAATATTAAAATTATTAGGATAGAAAATGAAAATAGCTAAAAACAATGTTGTTGTTATGCACTATGCCGTATCTGACAACGATGGCACTTTAATCGATAGTTCATATGATGATAAGCCTATGGCGATTATTCAGGGTACCGGTTACTTAATTCCTGGATTAGATGAGGCACTTATTGATCACCAAGCGGGCGATAAATTTGAAGTGGCGGTAGCTTGTGAACAAGCTTACGGCGAACGTCATGAAGATTATGTGCAAACAGTACCTAGAGAAGTACTTGCCGGTGTTGAAGATCTTGGTTTAGGTACACAATTACGCGCTACAACCGATGATGGCGAGCAAACCGTTATTGTTATTGATGTGCAAGATGATCAAATTACTGTTGATGGTAACCACCCACTAGCAGGTTTAGATTTAAGTTTTGATGTTGAAGTTATTGAAGTACGTGAGGCTACTGCTGATGAACTTGAACATGGTCATGTGCACGGTGAAGGCGGTTGTGGCCACTCACACTAAAGCCATTTATAACTTGAGCATTTAATATTTACTATTAATACCAATTTGATTAAATTTCTTCCCTACTCAGAGCTATGAACGATGTTCAATAACAAGGCGAATTTGTTCCGGTTTAGTCATTCTAAATCAAATGAATTTAACGAAGTTAGTGGTCATCGAGTAAGCTCCCAAGGGCGAGTTTAAAAGGCTTACACACAGCGTTATTGATTTTGAGAAGGGAATAACCATTCTCTTCAATCAATGCCTTGTCTCTAAGCCTTTTAATTCTCGCTGAGTGGGAAAGAACTTAATCAATTTGGTATAAATGCTCAGCTCGACATTTCCCTAAATTTAAGCCGTAAGTTTTAGCGGTGAATTTCAGCCATAAAAAAACGTAACCTTAAGTCCAAGGTTACGTTTTTTAATTATAGCTTTACTGCTGTGCTATTAGTGACTGAAGTCTTAGCTACTGAAGCTTTAGTTATTCAGTTACCGCTTCTTCTTTTTTATCTTCTGTCACTTCAGCTTTTGATAAAAACATATCACGTAATTTCTTATCAACATCTTGCGCCATCTCAGGATGTTCACCTAAGTATTTCGCTGCATTGGCTTTACCTTGACCAATACGCTCACCGTTACAGCTATACCAAGCGCCCGCTTTTTCAACAAAACCATGCTTAACGCCTAGCTCAATTAATTCGCCTAAGTTGTTAATACCTAGACCGTATAAAATTTGGAATTCAGCTTGTTTAAAAGGTGGTGCAATTTTGTTTTTTACCACTTTCACACGCGTTTCATTACCAATGATTTCATCACCATTTTTAACCGCGCCAATACGACGGATATCTAAACGAACTGAAGCGTAAAATTTTAATGCATTACCACCTGTTGTGGTTTCTGGGCTACCAAACATAACACCAATTTTCATACGTATTTGATTAATAAAAATAAGCATGGTATTAGATGATTTAAGATTTCCTGTTAGTTTGCGCATTGCTTGACTCATCATTCGAGCTTGTAAGCCCATGTGTGAATCGCCCATATCACCTTCAATTTCAGCTTTAGGTGTTAAAGCAGCAACAGAGTCAACAACAATAATGTCAATGGCACCAGAGCGCGTTAACATATCAACAATTTCTAAAGCCTGTTCGCCGGTATCTGGCTGAGAAATTAATAGCTCATTAATGTTAACACCAAGTTTTGCAGCATAAATTGGATCAAGTGCATGTTCCGCATCGATAAAAGCACAAACCCTACCATCTCTTTGTGCTTGTGCTATAACTTCGAGTGTTAAGGTTGTTTTACCACTCGATTCAGGACCATAAATTTCAACTACACGACCAAGCGGTAAACCACCAGCTCCTAAAGCAATATCTAAACCTAAAGAGCCAGTAGAAACAGTTTCTATATCCATGGTGGTGTTATCACCAAGTTTCATTATTGAACCTTTACCAAATTGACGTTCTATTTGACTTAATGCTGCTGCTAGTGCTTTTTCTTTATCGTCTTTCATAGTTGCTCCGCGATTACAATCGCTATTTAATTTTCATGTTTCAATTTAATAACGCCAGTATACTGTATGACCGTACAGTATCAAGTTTTTTATCGATATTTTATTTTTATTAAAAATAAAATATCAACCTGTACTTTTAACAGGTTGATATAAAGGGATAATTTCACACTTAATATCTTTTTTATTTTTCATATGAAAAAGTTACTAAGTATCATTTATAGTGACTTAAATACTATTTTAACTTTTTATTTTTCTGTTAAATATTCTGCTAAACATTCTGATATTTAACCATCATAGTGGCGGGGCTCGCTGCAATAATGAAACTTGTAAGGCATTTATGCCTTATTGCTTTTCTGGGGCTGAGGTAGAGTTTAGCTGGTAAAGCCTATACTCTAAGCATGGATAGTTATTTACTCTTGGCTCGCTTCATACCAAGGCTCTGGTTTATGAATATGATAGCCTTGGCCATAATCGATACCTATCTCCCTTAGCATTACTTCAATGTCAGCATTCTCAACAAACTCAGCAATGGTTTTTTTATTCATCGCCTCGGCAGTGCGCTTAATATTTTCGACAAAAACACGATTTATGGGGTTAGTGTCCATATCTTGCACAAAAGCACCATCAATTTTGATTATGTCTACCGGTAGTTTTTGTAAGTAACTAAAAGAAGATAAACCACTACCAAAGTCATCTAATGAGAATTTACAGCCAAAAGCTTTCATTTTATCCATAAAGTATAACGCTGACTCTAAATGGCTTATTGCCGAGGTTTCCGTTATTTCAAAGCAAATTCGCTCTGCTGGAATCTGGTACTGTTCAAATAGGCTAATGACATGATCGTATATATCGCGATCAGCTATGGTCACACCTGATAAATTAATGCTGTAACTGCTAGTGTGCTCAGGAGACAAAGCGAGCATTTTAAAAGTATGCTC
>NZ_JABSOV010000212.1 GCF_013215345.1 Colwellia sp.
CCATGGCTACATTGATATGCCTTGAATTGAAATTGCTCAAGCACTCTGAAACATGCATCTTGAATGGTAACGGGTATTTGAGCAAAGCTGGACCAATGTATTAAGCCAAGACATCAAACAATAATTATCGAAAAAGGTTACTAACATGGATAAAGAAATAGAAATTCAAGCGGCAGTATTTCGCCGTTTACTTGCGCACTTAGACTCACATAAAGACGTACAAAACATTGAGTTAATGAACTTAGCGGGCTTTTGCCGTAATTGTTTTAGCAAATGGACAGTGCAGGAGGCTGAAAAATTAGCTGTTGAGGTTGATATCGATACTGCCCGTGAACAGGTTTACGGCATGCCTTACAGTGAATGGAAAGAGAAACATCAATTGCCAGCAACCGAAGAGCAGATGGCAAAATTTAATGCTCTCAATAAGAAATAATAATATGTAGTTCTTTGGCTACTAAGTAATCTAGTAGCCAATTTACTAGCGATAACTCAAAATAAAGTAGCTACTGATCTTCTCTTAAAATAGCGAGTTATGAAAATAAAACTATGAGAATTGAGCGATTTCATCTTGGCTTAATTCACGCCAATCACCTGGCGCTAAATCACCCAGGGTTATTTGCCCGATCTGCTCTCTATGTAAGCCCACGACTCTATTACCTACCGCAGAAAACATACGTTTAACTTGGTGGTATTTACCTTCGGTAATGGTCAGTAATACTTCACTTCTGTATGACGCTTCATCAACTAAATCAACTTCTGCGACCCGCGTTAATATAGCGGGCCTAGTTAACGAGTCTTCACCCTGTAATTGCAAGCCTTCATCAAACCTAGTAACTAAATCCGCAAGTTTTTCATCGCTAATTTCATTACGTAACCAGACCCGGTAAGTTTTTTGGCATTGTTTTTTAGGCGAGATAACATTATGCGACCAGCGACCATCATCGGTGAGCAGCACTAAGCCTGTGGTGTCAGCATCTAAGCGACCAGCGATATGTAAATCAAAAGCCTTATCGACTTCAATAAAGTTAAGCACTGAAGGATAACCTTCATCAACATTTGAGCAAATACTGTCGACGACTTTATGCAAAATATAATAGCGAGAACCACGGGCGGTAAGCTCTTGGCCGTCAATGGTAATAGTATTATTTTCATGTACTTGCATAGCGGCATTTTTAGCTACTGCACCATTAACCCGCACTTCCCCGCTTTTAAGTACTTTTTTAGCTTCGGTTCGGGTCAGTTCAGTACTTTTACAAATGAATTTATCTAAACGCATAATCTGAATAAGTTAATTATAATGATGAAGAAAAGCGCCATTATCCGCATTGTTGCACAACAAGCAATAACTAATACCATTTTCATTAAGTTTATGATCTTGTTGTGCGTAGGAAAAATAAATCAAGGCAAGGCGCTCGATTGACCAATAGCTGGCTATTGGGATTGAGAGCAACGCCGCCTTGGAGTATTTTAACCAGCACAAGTGGGCAATAATTTAATGAAATTGGTATAAAATCACTTTGTTGTTAACCGGAGAAAATAAAGTGCCTTTAATTAAGAATTTACTCGGCTTCGGCCAAATACCAATAACCTTGGTTAAGCAGCTCAGTTGCTAGCTCAACAAAAGCGGCATTATGACTCCACTCGCTGAGGTCATCAGGCAATAACATCACCTTGTCACAAAGTAACTTCACGCCATTGGCGATCTCTGCAGAAAAAGCTAATTCAGTGCCATTGATATAACAAATGCCTTGTTCAATGGTATCTTCAAAGTAGAAAGCACGTAAACCGCCTAAACGTTTTATAGCATGGCTATTGAGTAAATTACTCACTTCCGTCAACTCAAACGGCTCATCGGGTAATAAGGTATCAAGATCATGCTTTGCCGCCGTTAAAAACTGGCCAGTGAATGTTTTAAAGCTCGCGTCATCATCAAGTAAGCTCTGAATTTGGCTTTTAATATTGGCGTAATCCTCATTTGTCACTTCACCGCTGTGGCTAACAACCTTTCGATTAGGATCGGTTAATAACTTGCAGCCTTTATCATTATCAATTAAATGATCAGCAAAAGCGCTAAGTACACTTACCGCTGAATTGGCACGAAAACCGACCGAAAAGCTCATCGATGTATCAAGGGATATGCCTTCATGAGGGAAACCAGGCGGAATATATAAAATATCGCCGGTCTCTAGTTCTACATCGATGATAGCCTCAAAGGGCTCGACATGTAATAACGATTCGTGTGCAGCAAACTCAACATGTGAACCGTTATCGCCAACGCGCCAGTGACGTTTACCTGAGCCTTGGCAAATAAAAGTATCGTAGTTATCCATGTGCGGACCGACACTGCCTCCAGGCATAGCAAAACTGGCCATTAGATCATCTAAGCGCCAGTGGGGCAGAAAACGAAAGGCTTCAATAATTTCTGCTGCTTCTTCAGAGAAGTTATCAAGCGCTTGTATCACTAGTGACCAGTTTTCACTGCCTAAATGTTCATAACTTTCAAATGGACCAAAAGAAGCTTGCCATTGACCATCTTTTTTATGAACCAAACGAGACTCTATTTGTTCTTCCATAGCAAGACCTGCCAATTCGTCCGCAGCAATCGGGTCAACAAAGTCTTTAAACCCCTGGCGAATTACTACCGGTTTTTTTTGCCAGTATTCATCGAGAAATTCTTGCTGGGTCATTTGCTTCAAGTTTAAGGTATACATAGTTTTCCATTCTTCTCATTAAGTTACGTTAGCTATTGCTTAGCTGGTGTCGAAAGTTAAGCCACAGACATGCCGGCAATCTTATGCCAAAAACCATTACACTCATTTATACCATCGAGTTCTTTTCTCAAAGGTTTAACGAGTTGCGCTCTAAAATAATCAAATTGGCTAAAGGCTTGGCTGCTATCAGCACTGATTCTGGCAATATCAACCCCCATTGCATCAAGGGCTGGCATTTCATTGATGAGATTATACTGGTAACCCGACATAGTTTGAATACCATTGAGCAGAAAAACACGTTCGCCTTCGCGACTATTCATTCGGCGACCTTGTGGATATTTAATACAACAATACTCACAATCATCTTTTGCTTTATCTTCAGAGCGAGCGGTAAAGCAGCGCGCCGAGTACGCTAATGGTAAATAACCCCAAGAAAAAATTTCACACTCAAATTGCTGTCCTATACCGGCATCACTGGCCTGATTTATTTTTCCTATGTACAACAAGATCAAAAACTTAATGAAACTGCTATTACTTTAACAGTGCGCTAAAGTTCACATGCCAGCGGCACAGCTCAGAGCAGAATAGCTTACTCTTAGCCATTGAGACCTACCTTTATCTGCTCCCCCTACCACCTGCTAACTTTAATTTTGTTGCAGCCAAGAGACATTTTCATTCCTATTCCTGTCATTTATTAACCCTCAGCAAAGCCCCTAGCCTTTTTCATTACGTTGATTTTTCAAAGGTATATTTGATAGTAGAGAAGCTATCGTTTACAGTGATGTTACGGAATAACTCATCAGAGTTATCATCCACTAAAACAATAAAAAACAGTGCTAGCATTAATTCGTAAGGGATATATCGGATTGAATAAATAGGCTCTGTAAAAGCGATATTTAAAGGTTATTAGTCTTAATGAATTTATCCCAATTTGAAATAAAAAAAATAATCTATTCCTACGAAGATACAGTTGTCGCGCGTGTTGTCCCTAACAGTGCCGAGTTTGATGCTGCAACCGTCATTATTAAATACCAAAACACTGACTACCCTTCCGCTGAGTTAGACTCTCGCTGGAAAAATGAATTTAATATTTTACGTGCTATCA
>NZ_JABSOV010000213.1 GCF_013215345.1 Colwellia sp.
ATGCTGTACCGACGCACTAAAGCCTTATTTAAAGAAAGCCAACAAAGTTTAGGCTCTAGGCAGTTAATGGCAAAGCTGCGTAAGCATAGCCATAGTGTTGCAGACAATATAGTCGACCAGCAATTTAACCCAAAGCAAGTAAATCAGATTTGGCCTGGAGATGTGACGTATCTCAGAACGGGTCAAGGTTGGATGTACTTAGCTATTGTTATGGATTTATATTCTCGCCGTATTATCGGTTGGTCAATCCATAAGCGAATGACCGTTGACTTGGTAGAACGAGCTATGCAAATGGCGCTGAACCTTAGGAAACCGACTAAAGGCTGAATATTTCATAGCGACAGAGGTTCTCAATATACTAGCCATCGTTTTCAGCAACAACTAAAGATGAATAATATTACCGCTTCAATGAGTGGTCGTGGTGCTTGTTTAGATAATGCCGTTGTTGAACGATTCTTTGGTAGTTTGAAAAACGAATGGCTGTTAAATATTTATCATTTAACACGCTGTGATATGAAAGAAGATGTTGAAGCTTATATCCGATACTACAATCAGATCAGGCTTCATAGATCGAACGGTGATTGTTCTCCAATTGAGTTTGAACAGTCCACAATAAATGTGTCTTATGCGGCTTGACCAGATCACTTCTTAATGTGCTGGTGAAATAACGTTTTATTTCTCAATTTTCACTTTTAAGAAACCTATGTTCATTTTCTTCACTTGGCAACATACAAGTATCGTACTTACCAAACAAATTATATCTATTAAGGGCAATACGATCATAAAGCCAATTCCGTATTCCCTTTGGAATAATTTTGAATAGGTATAATAAACGCCATGGCAAGCCAAGTTTATTTATAACATTCAAGAAGGCATCACTCTTATCAAAGCATTGGTTGCCTTCTACAAGTAGCATGGTATCAAAATGGTCAGTTGGCATTTTAAAATGGCTTAATATGCTCTGCCCTTCTGGTGATTGAACGCTGCAGAGTTTAAAACGCTGTTGTGTATCAACTTTAATGATAAATTGGCTCCAGCTATTACACAGTTTGCAAACACCATCAAATAGGATCACGCAATCCTTTACGGCAACGTTGGGAGGGTATTTTACAGTGGTCATACACTCTCCTTATTCTTTGAATCAGTGTGACTATAAAGTGGATTTTTTTTGTTAATTTCATGTTTGAATTCAAGTAACAAAATGACACTAAAACCAATCAAGGCAATATTAGTGGTAACTGGGTTAAATGCTTCAATAAGCAGTTGAGGCTGCAATACTACTACAAAGATTAATAAGCCAGAAAGTCCAATAATGTTTAAAAGAACCACCGCTTTATTACGATAAAAAAGAAAGAATAAAACGCCGAAAATCACCTCACCAACACCCGCTGATTTAGTCACTAAATAAGAAAGCTCATTTGATAAACCCAAACTTGCCGTCATCAATTTTTCTAATGGTGCTATATGGATAAGTTTTGGAAAAATCCCGTGATATAACCAACTAAAGGAAATGATGTATCTGGCGATTTGTATTGATGACAAGGTAGACCTCATTGTTTATTAAACTTAGACATTAAAGTGAAATATTAGGTTTGGGGAAAGGTTTTACATAAACCTAACGCGAGTAATGTTACTAACGTATACATCACAGTACAAAACGACGGTCGGAATAGTTTTGGTTACCAGCGCAAGTGGATGTAACCAAAAACATTCCAATAAAGTGAGTGTAGTTTTAATTTTTCGATGTGCTAAAGGTTAAATCACCAACTTTTAAATTGTTCCACTTTGGTTTAATAACTTCAATTTGGTTATTTAACAGGTAATCTTTTATAAATTTATTGTCATTCGGATTGCTAGTTTTCATATATTTAAATTGCCACTGTTCTTCTTTTAAAAACCAACGTTTTGCGGAGGTGGAGTAGTTATTTTCTTCGATAACGACATAATCTGGATCGCCATCTTCATTTAGGTCTTGGGCAATAAAATAATAACTATTTTCACGATAGCTAGACCAATCATTTTTAGCTGCTTTATCATAAACAGCTTTAATTAACGGTTTTGGAAATTCATCTTGACTAGGCCAGTAGTTAACAAATTTATTAAAATCATCAAGCGTTAACGTCTCTTTATCAATGCTCTTATGATTTACATACATCCGCTCAATAATAGCTATTTTTTCAGGGGCAATACCTTTTAACTCTTTCTTAAGCTTCTGTAGCTCTAGATATCCTTGTCGGCCTAAAGACCTGTCAAAATAAGTATAATCAAACTTTTCATAAGATGTGTTTCCATTATGTAAACGCTTTAATTGACTTGACGCTGAAATAGCTTGAAAGTTTAATAAGGGCGAATTAACCAGCAACATAAACACGAGAACAACAATGCCCATAGAGATATTCACTTTACTTAATGTTTCTAACCACTCGTCTCTCTTTTTAATTATTCCAATTAAATAACCAAAAGAAAAACAAGCGAGCAACACGCAAATAAGAACAGCCCAACAACGATCAACCGTTAAACCATATTGGTCAATACGAAGCCAAAGCCCATAAAATGAGATGACACTGTAAATAGGTAATATAGCTACCCCAACAAAAATAAGTCTATGTAATATATTATGGTAAGGGCGTTCATGAGAAGCATCTTGATAAACAGCATTTACAAAAAATAAAGTTAATACCTGTAACCACATCACTAACATACTACCCGTACCCGTTTTCCAAAGTACATCTAAACCAGTAAAGGGTAACGTTGCTAGAAATCCCAAAGAAACAATAGTTAATGCCGGTAAAAGGAATTTAATAAGTGTTTGCAATATTGTGGAGATATTATCAACCGTGAATATAATATTCCTAAAAACAATAATGGCAAAACCAAAAGCAAGGTTTAAAACGGGAATAACAAACCAATCTTTTCTTAATAATTCTTTAAAGAAATCAATTTCTAAAACAGAAAACAATCCAGCACCTAAATGTAATATTCCCCAGAATATTAAAACAAATAGCCAACATTCGCCGAAAATAATAAAGTTTCGCCAGGATAGTTTAAAGAGTGAACTGTAACTGATCTCCTGGTTACTAAGCCGCTGCTGTATGTACATTAACGCTTTAAAAGCAGCTATAAGGCCGGTAATACAAAATGTAACTATAACACTACTATTATTCACAAATTCTACAGGCTCTTGTTGATAACCAACATAGGCACCTAAAATTGATAATATAATTGTAAAAGGTAATAAGTATTTTACTGTAGTTATGGCATTAGTCTTTGTAATTGAGAGTAATGTAAGTACAGGGTAGCTTATAGTAAAAGTGACTAACGGTATTAGCCATAAAGGCTCAGTGCCTGGCCATACTTGGTGTTCGACACTTTGATATAGCAGTGTTAATAAAATCCCTTGAATAAGAGATACTATAATAATAAAGGCTTTGGGTAATTGATGATCCATATCTATACTTTTATATATATTTTTTAGTAGTTTGCTTTAATAAATGAAAAAATTCAATTAGATAAAATTTTTATTTATACACGTGAAAATTAAATTAAGGACGAAAAAAAACCGCGACTCGTTAAAGTTGCGGTTTCTTAGAATGTGGCGGTGAGATAGATTTGAACTCTACTGTAGGTGTGGCGCTACAAACCCGTTTTACTATCAATCCTGAAAAGCAAAAATCCCGTTAATCTTTCGATTAACGGGATTTTCTAAATGTGGCGGTGAGATAGAGATTTGAACTCTAGAAGGGCTACAAACCCTTGCCGGTTTTCAAGACCGGTGCTTTCGA
>NZ_JABSOV010000214.1 GCF_013215345.1 Colwellia sp.
GGTAATTGTTGGGACAATGCGGTGATGGTATCTTTCTATAGTCGCTTGAAAGTAGAGCTAATTTACGCAGAGCAATACCGCTCGATTGACGAAGCTAAATCAGGTATATTTGAGTACATAGAGGTTTTTTATAACCGTTTACGTAGGCATTCAGCGTTGGGCTATGTCAGTCCGGCTGAATATGAGCGCATTGGCGCATAACCAGTGTCTACTTTTTATGGGTAACACCAATTTGTTAGAATTAACGCTTACAGAACTTTAATATTTAATAATAGAACATAAATAAACTATCATTTAGATAGTTCGATCAGTGAAGAATTGGCTGTTGAGTTTTGATCGTTATTTAATTGTTATTATTTCAATGCCGAAAAATCAGTATTCAGATGCACAGCGGTGTAAATTTCTCGTTGTGTTAGCCGCATCACCTTAAGCCGAGCTGCGTTTTATTCGACTGTCTAATTCCCAATAAATTAGCAGATGATTTGTAAGTTCAGGACTTAGTATAATAGCTTTACTTCTATTTTCGCGGTGTTTACATTGAGATTATTTTGTAAAAGCATCAGGGTTTGATTTTTAATTATTATCAATCGGTTAATTGTAGTTTCCTATATCTTCTACAAACTGGAACGTGCTGATTGCTTAATACATCGATTACCGTCTTTCTTGGGCGTATATTAATTGGCATTACCTGTTTGCAAGCGTTTAATGAGAATCGCTACTTCTTTGGGAAATAATGGCGAGAAATTCTGTTTGAGCAAAGTCATAAGAATAAAAAATTAGATAAAATACGCTTATTGAATTGAGCGGTATGTGCACAATAATCGCTGTCTGATCAAATTTATTAGGATTTAGTTCGGCATAAGTAGTTTTATTAGCCCGATTTAATTTATTGGCAATATTTTAAATATCGTTTCAAGATGAAATAGATTGTTGAGAGTAGACTTTTTGTATTTGGTCGCCACTAGGTTGTCAGAATGTTTGATTTGAGAACTGATATTTTATAGGCCGTTGGCTTACTTTTCTTCGGAAATTAGGCGGATTGTAAAAACCTAACAAGTAAAGATAACTAATCAATAAAATAGCCCTTCATTTAGTTTAGTTACAAACCAAAAAAGAGCTATTAAATATGAGTATCACTGTTACTGCTCTAGTTTCTTTTTATGTCAAAAAATCGCCAGATTAATTTTACCGTGTGCTCAATTTAAATAATTGTTTTCCTTGACCTCAGATGATTCTGTTCATCTTTAGAGTGGTCTGCTTTAATCTGCTTTAATCTGCTATAATTTTCTGCAAAATAAGTTGACGTAGGAATTGTATCATCTTTAAAACTAATAAAAGAACCTGAAGTATTAGGGATATCAAAATCTCGGCTGACTTCCATCCAGTCTAGCGCCGTGTTGATCCGCTGGTAAACATCATTATCTTGTAGTTGTAGTTTTTGTGCTAATTCATTATTCCACCAAGTTTGGTACTGTATAATATATGGACGTGTCTTGTAAGGAAAAGCACTAAGATTATTTTCAGACTCTGTAGAATTATGATAATAATCGCCGGCAATAGCGCCTAAAGTCACATAGTTGAATAGTCCTAGCTTCCGGTTACCTTCTAGAATTAAAGGTGATGTTAAACTTCTTATAAGTGCTACATGACCATCGTCACCATTAGTATCTAAGCCTCCTTCATTAACTAGCCTACAGCTGATTTTATGTGGTGCTGGTTGATCTAAATCAGGCGGGAATGGTGAGCTTTGGTGGCCTTTCAGTAATGCTTTCACATTGTGATAAGACTCTCGATCCCATGCGCCCATCAAGTTATCACCATAATTTGAGCTAGTATTAGCAGTACCATTACCAGTAGTATCATCCATCTTAATGGCTGGTGTGAGTCCAGAAAATTTATCACGGATGAAGCTCTGTAAACTAACCTTATTACCTTCCCAGTAGCCATACATAACACAATTATGAACTTCAGCCTTTAACGCTTCTGGCGTTAACTGATCGCTAGGGACTGTAGAATTTTTACCATTTATTTTCAGGTTGGTGCCAGTTAATCGAGGGGTGTTGGTAGCTGTAATTATAGCTTCCCATCGCTTAAGTATATCAAAGGTGGGGTACGTGCCATCTGTGGGTAGATTCTGCCCAGCATCATATCCATTCCATGTTAATTCGAATTTAATTAGGTTTTGTGGCAAGTCAAATGTTTGTATATAAAATTTAGTGACTATGCCATAACTCAAGCCACCGCCCCCTTTAAGGGCCCATAATAAATCTTTATTTTCAGAACTAGCTGTAACATGAGACAAGGTTCCATCACCTAATATGATATCAACGGCAACCAGAGATTCGCAACACATGCCGTGTTTTCGTGTCCAGGGCCCCCAGCCTCCGCCCATAATAAACCCAGGGATGGAGACTGTAGCACAGGTACCATGAGGGAGCATTTGCCCTTGCTTGGCTAACGCTGTGGTCAAGGTGAGAAAGCGATGTCCTGGACCAATCTCAACAATATTACGACCATTATTATTCATAGTAACATCGCTGATATCATCTAATCCCATTAAATCGAGTAGAATGGTATTGGTGCCACTAGATTCACCAGCATGGTCATGCCCGCCAGTACGAACACTGATCGGAAGTTTAAACTCAATAGCCGCTTTATAGGCTTTTTCAACATCACGTGCAGTAGCACATTTAATGATCGCTAGCGGTTTTTTATGAATGCGGCGGTTAAATAATAAACTGGCCCGATTATATTTAGCAACTTGCTCTACACTGGTTGCTATGGTGGTCCCATCCTCATTATACGTCATATTAGTAATGATCTTATCAGAAGCTATGCCTTCTTCTGTTAATTTGTTGATAAAATCATTAAGATTTTTTGCGTTCACAATGAGCATATCATTAAGAGTCAACGTAGCAGTAAATACATCTTCGGTTGTTTTCTGATCTGTTATATCACTTACTAAACTAGATGAACTCGATGCTTTTAAATAGGAGCCAGGGCCATTTTCGGCCGCAGGATCAGAGGGCATATGCAACTCAACATATAATGTAATATCAGAGTCAAGCTCAGAATCAATCTCAGCGACATAATTTGCATGATAGGTAAAGCCATCTCCACGGTCACAGCGAGGGGTATAAGTTTGATTAACTTCAATTTTTGCTGGCCATAGAAATGAATTACCAGAAACAGAGCCAGGCTGTAATATTAAGGGCATTGGAGAGTCATTTTTGATCGTAATAGTCGCTGTCGTCGGAACTGCTGCTTTAACTGCCTTTTTAGCCTGATCTTTAAATATTGGACCTAGCAGCAGCGCATCTTGATTATCGCTGACTTCTTTGCAATGAGTTGCTATATTTTCTTGAGCGCTAAGTGAATAATCCCAAATTGTAATTGCAGTTAACTCTCCAGTGAAAAATTTTTCAGCTAGACAATTAGCCAGATTTTTACCAATTAATAACCCTTCAACAAACTGATTTGGCAAGTTAATCGGTTTACCTTGTTTGGCAGCAACTTCTTTTCCATTGACCATTATTGATAAATCGTAGTCTTTCTTAGTTACTGACAAATAATGCCATGCATTATTATTTATGCCCCCAGAAATAGTTTGCAAACAAGTTTGTATATTGTCTGACTGGGTTATGAAATTAATTTTACCATCGGCG
This sequence comes from Colwellia sp., assembly GCF_013215345.1. Lineage (GTDB taxonomy): Bacteria > Pseudomonadota > Gammaproteobacteria > Enterobacterales > Alteromonadaceae > Colwellia. Next base: position 3,666 of record NZ_JABSOV010000214.1, read on the forward strand.
GTAACATCAATCGAAAAGTAAGTATTGTTTTGTTTTGAGTGGTGCTCAAAAATAGGGCCGTGCTCTGTGGTTTTTAACCAACATTGCAA
>NZ_JABSOV010000215.1 GCF_013215345.1 Colwellia sp.
ATATTTGCATCATAGGTAGCGGTGCTGGCGCCTCCCCTATTGCCCATCAACTAGCACCAGCAGGCGCTAAAGTATTAGTGCTTGAAAAAGGCCCTTGGTTGACGGAAAAAGAATTCTTCAAAGACGAACTGACCATCAGTATTCATGATGCTTACAATCCTAAGTTGAGTGATGAACAGCACGTTATTGAAGAAGAATATCTTGATGAAAATGATAAGCCTTTTTGGCAAGGTGAAAAAACCAGTGATTCGGGTTGGAGTTGGTGGAATGGCAATGTTGTCGGTGGCTCTTCTAACTTTATGAGTGGTTACTTTCACCGGTTAAAGCCAATAGATTTTCGCTTAAAATCTAAGTTTGGTGGAATAAAAGGCGCTAATATCGCCGATTGGCCGATTAGCTATGATGAACTTGAACCTTATTATGCCAAAGTAGAGCGTGAAGTTGGCGTGTCTGGCCGTGTGGTTGAACACCCTCATCAAGAGCCACGCTCAACAGACTTCCCCTATCCGCCAATTGCTGAATTACCCATGTCATCATGGATAGATAAAGCGGCAAAAAAAATAGGCTATCACGCCATTCCTGTACCCAGAGCCATTTTATCTGAACCTGCCATGGGCAGACGCAGTTGCGAATATTCTGGTTACTGCAGTAGTTATGGCTGCTCTTCTGGCGCTAAAGGCAGTGGTAGAGCTGCGTTGTTAAACCATGCGGTAGCATCGGGTAATTGCACGATAAAGGCCAATGCTAAGGTCTATAAAATTGCCAGTGATAAAGACGGTAAAATTACTGGCGTACATTATTACGATAAAATCGGTCGTAAGAAATCAGTCAGTGCCAAAATATATGTCGTTGCCTGTCAGGCAGTAGAAACTTCTCGCTTATTGCTAGCTTCAACCGGTGAAAAATTCCCTCAAGGTCTAGCGAATAATAGCGGCCAAGTAGGAAAAAACTTACTATTTAGTGGTGGTGGTACTGGCCAAGGTGACTTTAATTATGCTGATTTATCCGAGAAAAAAGTTAACGAATTAAAGCAAGTCGGTCCCTTTATTAATCGCGCGCTTCAAGACTGGTATCAAATTGCTGATAAAAACTTCACTGGCGCCAATAAAAAAGGCCAAGCCAAAGGTGGCACTATCGATTTCTTATTTCACCAAAACCCTATCGCAAGAGCACAAGGCACACAATGGGGCCTTGATGAAGAAGGTAGTGACAAATTACTCTGGGGTGAAGATCTTAAGCAAAGCTTAAAAACAGAATTCACCAGCTATAAAACCCTGCGCTTTGAAGTGTTTAATGATTGGCTGCCCACAGACGATTGTTTTGTCAGTTTAGATAACGAAGTCACCGATCAATGGGGCGATCCGGTCGCTAAAGTCCGTATTGGTTATCATGACCACGACCTTGAAGTAGGTGAATACCTATCGCAAAAAGCAGAGAAATTGTTAGAAGCCTTAGGAGCAAAAAATGTTTCCTCCTCAGTCAGTGGTTATCCATCAACAAACTTAATGGCTGGTGGTTGTCGTTTTGGTAATGATCCAAAAACCTCTGTACTTAATAAAAACTGCCAAGCCCATGAAGTAGATAACTTGTATATCACCGATGGCTCATTTATGCCTACTGGCGGTAGCGTGCCGTACACTTTTACCATTTATGCCAATGCTTTTCGGGTAGCCGATAAAATAAAAGCTCATTGGTTAGCATTATCTAATAAGCCTTAATAATTAAGTCACATTCGTAGAAAAATTAAAAAACTATCAACTTGTGATATTTCTGTGAATAAATACCGTCAATATCGGGTTACCTTATATAATAATCATTATTGGTGACTGGATATGACCGACAAAATACTACTTTTAAGCACATTAGTTTTACTTTTAACCGCTTGCGGCTCAGATGACAAGGGTACAGAAACACAAGCTAACTTGATCCCGACACCACCTACTACTTATACAGGTATATTTCTAGACTCCGCTGTCACTGGACTAAATTATATAACCGCTAGTCAAAGCGGCCAAACTAATGGACTTGGCGAATTTCGCTTTCAAAAAGATGAAATGATCACGTTCTCAATCGGTGGCATTGAACTGCCTAGTACACTTGCCGCTCTCTACTTAACACCGTTAGAGCTCTATCAAACCAATGATATTAATAAAATTGAAGTGGTTAACTTATTGCGGCTATTGCAAAGCCTAGATTTTGATGGCGACGCCAGTAACGGTATCGAAATTACCGAGTCTACTCACCAATTAGCCGCTAATTTGAATATTGACTTTTCTGCCAGTGATTTTGTACAACAGACTGCTGAACTTGTCGGTCAAAGTGGTGCCGCTAACCAAGAACTTATTTCTGCGACAATGGCCATCGAACACTTTCAGTTAACACTAAGTCAAATCAGTAATAACAATTTAACAACTTGCACCACTACACACGAAAAAGTTGGTCATAGTGGCTTCTTCAATACTTTTGCTCACAATGTATCGGGTAAGGCAACAATCATTGATGACTGCACCATCGAAATAACTCAATTTAGTTATGATGGCGGTGGTCCAGATGTTTACTTCTACGGCGCTAAAAATCATCAATATGCAAATGAAGAGGCTTTTCCTATAGGGCAACAAATTAATGGAAAAACCTTTGATAACGCTAGCATAATGATAAAACTGCCACAAAATAAAAGCTTAGATGAACTTAGTGGTCTCAGTGTTTGGTGTGTCGATTTTGCTGCTAACTTTGGCCAGATGGAATTTACTCCTTAACGGCTCCTTAGCTATACAGTAACAGAGCAATAAGGCTATTCATTAAACACTGAATTTCTGGCTAGATGTGCCGAGCTCAGGCATAATCCAATTTAATCAGTGACATTAATAATAAGGCTTACCATGATCTACAGTATGACTGCTTTTTCTCGCATCGAAATTAAAGGCGATTGGGGCAATGCAGTATGGGAAATCCGCTCGGTAAATCAAAGGTTTCTAGAAACTTATTTCCGTTTACCTGAGCAATTCCGTGGTATAGAGCCAGTTTTACGTGAACGTTTTCGCAAACAACTTAATCGCGGCAAGGTAGAATGTAACTTACGTTTCAACGCCAACCCAGCCAACAAAAGTGAATTAGCGCTAAATGAAAAACTCGCTTTGCAACTTATTGAGCATGCTAACTGGATTAATGGACACACGCTGAATAGTCAAGTTAACCCGATTGAAGTAATGCGCTGGCCTGGTGTTATGGAAGCACCTGAAAGCGATATGTCGGCCATTCAAGCAGAATTACTAGCCGCTTTTGACCAAGCACTTAAAGACTTTATTGAAGCCCGCGCTAGTGAAGGTGCAAACCTTAAGGTGATGATTGAACAGCGCCTTGATGCTATATCTGCTGAAGCCGATAAAGTACAAACGTATATGCCAGAAGTAATTGCTTGGCAGCGTAATCGTATCATTGAAAAATTCACCGATGCTAAAATCGATTTAGACTCTGGCCGTGTTGAGCAAGAGTTAGTGCTATTAGCGCAAAAAATGGATGTTGCTGAAGAGCTCGACCGTTTAAACAGCCATGTTAGCGAAACCAAAAAGATATTGAAAAAAGGTGGTGCTCAAGGCCGTCGTTTAGATTTCATGATGCAAGAATTTAATCGTGAAGCGAATACATTAGGCTCAAAATCTATTAATACCGACGTTACTGCCAGTGCAGTAGAGTTGAAAGTATTAATTGAACAGATGCGTGAGC
>NZ_JABSOV010000216.1 GCF_013215345.1 Colwellia sp.
TATGCAATCTGCATATAATATTCCAATGCTAACGGCTGAAAAAGAGCATGATCTGGCTACTCGCCTTTATAACGACAATGATTTATCAGCGGCTCAAGAACTTATTATGTCGCACTTACGTTTTGTTATTCATGTAGCTAAAGGTTATTCCGGTTATGGTTTACCCCATGCTGATTTAGTGCAAGAAGGTAATGTTGGCTTAATGAAGGCCGTTAAACGTTTTAACCCGGAAGTGGGTGTACGTTTGGTTTCTTTTGCTGTGCATTGGATCAAAGCGGAAATTCATGAATATGTGCTTAAAAACTGGCGCATTGTTAAAGTTGCCACCACTAAAGCGCAACGTAAATTGTTTTTTAATCTTCGTAAAAATAAAAAACGTTTAGGCTGGTTTAGTACTGAAGAAGTAAATACAGTAGCAGAGAGCCTTGGTGTAACCACTAAAGATGTTATGGAAATGGAATCTCGTATGAGTAGCCATGACCAATCGTTTGAATTATCAAAAGACGATGATGATAACATAGGTGCCGGTAGTTTTTCTCCAGCTCAATATCTTGAAGATAAGCAGTCAGATTTAGCCGTTGAAGTTGAAAATAAGAATTGGGATAATCATGCCAATCAAAAATTATCAACTGCGTTGGTGACTCTTGATGAACGCAGCCAAGATATTATAAAAACACGTTGGTTAACTGAAGATAAAACAACCTTGCAAGAGCTGGCCAATAAATACCAGATATCAGCAGAGCGTGTTAGGCAGTTAGAAAAGAATGCCCTGTTTAAACTGAAAAACACCATGGTATTTGATTAAGCTTTAGCAAATATCCTGTTTAAAGAAACCGACTTGATGTCGGTTTTTTTGTGCCTGGTGTTTACTGACTTTATATAAGTACGCAGTCACTTGCTAGTTGAGCTAGTCGCTAGCTAAAAAACGCCATGATCTTTGATTAAGCTTTAACTAATACCCTGTTTACAGAAACCGACTTAATGTCGGTTTTTTATGTCTGTAACTTTGTTTAATCACACAGCTACTTACAAAAAACTCAGTGATTTAACGCGGCTAGTTGCTAATTAACCTAGTCGACCAGTTAAAAAATAGCCACTTGGATCACACTCGATCACATGTGTCGCCAACAAAGTCACAATGTCGTTGCAGAGTTAACTAAATTACAACACTTTAGATCGAACTTTTGCAAATAGATCGCGCAGTATTAATGTCAATTGATTAATACCCCTTCCCAATCAAGATGCATGTTTCAGAGTGCTTGAGCAATTTCAATACAAGGCGCATCTCTGTAGTAATGGTTATTCCCTGACAAAGGTGTGCAACGATGTAGTGGTGTTGCTCAAGCGCTTCTTCGATGGGTTTAAAATGACTTTATACGGCGTTAAATAATCAAACCATAGAATGACTATGCTTAAATTATTTTCCTTGCCTAAAGTCATTTTACTCCCACTGAAATCCTGCACTTTGAATAGGAACGGGTATATATCAGTTCCCAATAATTTACTATAAAAAGGTAGAAGTAATGAGCCTAAGAACAGCCAGAAAGAATGTAGTTACTCGCGCAGTAATGATTGCCCTAGCCGCAACATCAATGACTACAGTACAAGCAATTGCCCAAGAAGGCGCAGAAGAAGTAGAACGCATTGCCGTAACCGGTTCTCGCATTAACAGAACTGATGTTGAAACAGCTAGTCCAGTAACAGTAATCTCGTCTGACTTTATTGCTAAAAGTGGCTTTACTTCAGTACAAGAGATTTTATCTATGCAGCCAGCTGCATCAGGTATGAGCCTAGGTGCAACATCGAACAATGGTTCAGGTGGCTCTGCAACAGTTAACCTACGTGGTATGGGAGTGCAACGTACGTTAGTGTTATTAAATGGTCGTCGTATGGTTGCTTCTGGTACGGGTGCAGATTCTTCAGTCGATTTAAATACTATTCCTGTTTCAATGATTAAAAGCATTGAAATTTTGAAAGATGGTGCTTCAGCAGTATACGGCTCAGATGCTATTGCGGGTGTAGTTAACATCATTACTAAAAAAGATTTTGAAGGTACAGAAATAACAGCTGATGGCAGCATTACCGATAAAGGTGATGGCGAAAGCGGCGGTTTTAGTATTTTACACGGCAGTGAACTTGCTGGTGGTAACATCGTAGTTGGTGTTCAGTACTCAAACCGTGGTGAAGTCATTCAGTCGGACCGTGATTTTGTCCCTGCAGGGAAATCCTCATTTGTTCCTGGTGGTTCTTTAGGTGGTATGGTTCCTGATGCTGAAGGTGGTTGGAGAGAGCTAGAGGATAGTGACAAGTATGATTACACTGATGATAGCTATGCACAAACACCTAATGAGTTATTGAGTTTATTTACCACTTTTAATACTGAAATAGCAGATGATACTGAGTTAAGTATTGACTTTATGTACACACGTCGTGAGTCAAATCAACAAATGGCACCACAGCCAGCGAATATCGATTTAAATGTTTGTCAGCCAGGTCAATACAATATCGGTAATTGTATTAATGTTGGCGAAGTTTTAATTCCTGAACTTGACACTCTAAATTATAGACGTCGTATGACTGATGCAGGACCACGTATTTATGCTCAAGAAACTGATACTTATCGTGCTTCTGTTGGCCTAGTTGGTTATTTAAGTAATGACACTCAGTGGGATATGTCAGCAACTTATGGTCGCAATGACTCAAAAGACAGTGTTGGTAACTCTATCCATGCCGGTAATATGGAAAAAAGCATATATTTAGATCAAGATAAGTGGTTCAGTGGTGATCCACTATCACAGGAATTCTTGATGAGTGAAGGTGTTATGTACACCGAAGAAAACCAAGGTGGTAATGAGCAATTTACCTTAGCTGCAGGTTTTAGCGGTATTAATGAATCTGATATTGGTTATGCAATTGGTGTTGAAAGCCGTTTTGAAAGTGGTTACTACACCCCCGATTTAGTTACTCAGGCCGGTGAAAGTACTGCATCTCAACAAGATCCAACAGAAGGAAATTACTCTGTTCAATCTCTTTACGGTGAAATTTCTGTACCAGTAACTGATTCTTTCACAGTAGAAGCGGCGACTCGTTACGATAACTACTCGACTTTTGGTGGCGCAGCTACGTGGAAGTTAGGTGCTACTTATAGTATTACTGATGGTTTAATGCTTAGAGCAGTTGCGGCAACAGGTTTTAGAGCGCCAAGTGTTAGTGAGTTATTCGGCGGTAACTCAGGTTCTTTCGATTATTTATCTGACCCGTGGGAAAACGCACAAGATGCACAAATCGAAGTTAACTATACAAGTGATCCCGATTTACAACCAGAAGAGAGTGAGTCATTCACTGCTGGTGTAGTATGGGAAATCACTGATGGTCTATCTACTACCATGGATTACTGGAAGTTTGATATTACCAACGCCATTAGCCGTGTAAATGTGCAAGCTGAAATGAATAAGTGTAAAGATGGCGACCAAGTTGCCTGTGCAACCATTAACATTAACAAAGATGGTCAAGGTGAGTTAGATGATATGACGTCAGCGTTAACTAACATTGGCCAACAAAATACTTCAGGTATTGATTGGAATG
>NZ_JABSOV010000217.1 GCF_013215345.1 Colwellia sp.
TAAAAAAGATGAGATTATCGAACTTCACCCCAATGTATTAGGTGTTACTGGCCCTCATGCTTATGATGAAGTATTAAAGCAAGTGCATGAACATGTAGCCAAACCTGAGCATAATCCGTTTATTGATTTGGTGCCAGAGCAGGGTGTTAAGCTTACGCCTAAACATTATGCTTATTTAAAAATATCTGAAGGTTGTGATCACCGTTGTACTTTCTGCATTATCCCATCAATGCGTGGCGATCTAGATTCACGCCCCATTGGTGATGTCTTAGGAGAAGCGCAGCGATTAAAAAATGCTGGCGTGAAAGAGTTATTAGTTATTTCTCAAGATACCTCTGCTTATGGTGTTGATGTTAGGAATAAAACTGATTTCTGGGATGGTATGCCGGTAAAAACAAGCATGCTAGCTTTGTGTGAACAACTGGGTAAACTGGGGATTTGGGTACGTTTGCATTATGTTTATCCATACCCAAGCGTTGATAAAGTTATTCCGTTAATGGCCGAAGGTAAAATTCTTCCTTATCTCGATATTCCACTTCAACATGCCAGTAAACGTATTCTGAAGTTGATGAAACGCCCTGGTAGTTCAGATAGAACGCTAGAGCGGATAAAAAAATGGCGTGAAATTTGTCCTGAATTAGTCATTCGTTCTACCTTTATTGTGGGTTTTCCTGGAGAAACTGAAGAAGAATTTGAAGAGTTATTAGATTTTCTTGAAGAAGCGCAGTTAGACCGTGTTGGTTGTTTTGCTTACTCAGATGTTGATGGTGCAACGGCGAATGACTTGCCAGATCATGTTGATGAAGAGACTAAACAAGCTCGCCTACAAAAATTCATGGCAGTACAGGCAAAAATTAGTGCTGACAAATTACAAGCACGCATTGGTCAAGAATACTTAATTCTAATTGATGAAGTTAATTCTCTGGGGGCGGTAGGGCGCTCTTATATGGATGCGCCAGAAGTTGATGGTAAAGTTTATTTGTCGGATGATTTTGATGCTAAACCCGGCGATATGTTTTGGGTGAAAATTATTCATGCGGATGAACATGATGTTTGGGGTGTGCGCGTAGAAGATGAAGAGGTTTAGCTATTCAGCTTAAGCCTAACTATTAAAGCTATAAGTTTATAGCTTTAATAGTATTTAAGTGTATTTAAGTGTATTTTTATTAACGAATAATACTTGATACTACAGTTAATTTAAAATGCTCACGAAATGGATTTAGATAAGGCAGTTATATGAACGTTATAGAGTTTATTAGAGAAAAAAGAAGAAATTTACAACACCAAAACGATCAGTTTATCGCCAAGTTAGAGCCTAAGTTTAAGAACTTATCAAATTTATTCAATAACAAAATCACCATGCCGTTTCGAAATACGCTAAATAACCCCTGGTTTTCTCAATTTAGTCCAGTTGATGCTGAAGAAAGTAAAACCGAGAAGGTATTGATACAAGTACCTGAGGCAGAAAAAACCTACAAAAGCCTGCTTGAAAAAATGGATACAGTAACCTTTGTTGGCGAATGGCACGCGGTAGAGCAAGAGTGTATTGATCAATTTGCAGAGGTCACAGGTGACAAACAATGGATTCATACCGACCCTATACGTGCAGCGAAAGAGTCGCCCTTTAAAGCGACCATAGCACACGGATTTTTAACCTTATCATTAATCCCCAAATTAACTAATTCAGTTGATTTAGATAATAACCCTTATCCTGAAGCCAAGATGGTTATTAATTTTGGCTTGAATCAAGTACGCTTTCCATATCCGGTTAAAGCGGGTACACGTGTTAGGGCCAGTATTAAACTTGTTAACTTAGTGCCTATGAAGCGTAGTATCGAAGTTGTTAATGAAGTAAGTATTGAAGTTGAAAACAGTAAACGCCTAGCTTGTGTGGCTGAAACCGTCTTACGTTTATATTTTTAGTACTTATTTTCTTAATAAAATGGCTCAAGTTTTTAATCGAGTCCTTTTATTTCTATGCCAAGCCTAACGATAAAATTTGGGTAAAAATAATTCATGCTGATGAGCATGATGTTTGCGGTGTTAGAGTAGAGGATGAAGAAGCTTAACTATTAAGTTACTTCCTAATAATCTACTTCCAGCTAGGTCAAAAACCTTTTTGGCAGCCAGGTATTTGAGTGATATCAAACTCATCTAGCTGGCTGTTTTCTAAATATTCTTTCGCAAATTTTAAATAAACTTCTTTTTCGATAAAAACATCAAATAAGTCAGGGTCAAGATGATCACCTAACTTCATGCGGCCCATAATAGTAAGGGTTTCGGATAAGGTTTTGGGGTCTTTGTACGGGCGATCATTTGCTGTTAATGCTTCAAATACATCAGCAATGCCCATAATCCTTGCTGGAATAGACATTTCATCGCGCTTTAAGCCTTTTGGGTAACCAGTGCCATCCATTTTTTCATGGTGACCACAGGCATACTCGGGTACACGTTTTAAATGTTTTGGAAAAGGCATAGACTCTAGCATTTCTACTGTCACATCCATGTGGCCATTAATCACCCGTCGTTCTTTCGGATTTAAAGTACCACGTTTAGTAATTAAGTTGTAAATCTCATCGGCGTTTACTATGTCTTGTTTTACCCCTCTAATTGTTACCTGATAATTTTTGGCTATTTTATAAACCCGTTCTATTTTATCTTCATCAAAAAACTCGCCGCCAGTGTTGGCAATACAGATGAAATCACGATCAGACTCCAGTGCTTTCAATAACAAGGCCTTTTGATTACCATCATGTTTATCAGAAGAATAAATATCCCTAGCCGCTATTTCAAAGCGGGCACTTACTAGCTCAATTCGGTCAAAAATGGTTTCAAGTTTCTTTGCTTTGTCCATAACATATTCCGGGGTAGCAACTTTGCCACAGTCATGTAGCCAAGCCGCAACACCCAATTCATGAAAGTCCTCTTTGCTCATGGAAAAACTATCGAGCGGGCCATAATTTATTTCATCACAAGCTTCAGCCAACATCATGGTGATTAAGGGAACGCGGCGACAATGGCCACCAGTATAAGGTGACTTTTTATCAATAGCGGAGGCAATGAGCTTAGAAAAAGCTGAAAATAAGTTTTCCATTTCATCAATAAGCTGTTTGTTGGTAATAATGACGCCAGCTAGAGACGACAGCGCATGGATTGTTTTTTCGATTTCTTGGTCAAAGGCAATGATGTCCCCTTGCTCATTGCTAGCATTGAGTAGTTGAATAACGCCGTTAAGATCCCCTTGATGGTTTTTCATGGGTAAGGTTAATACTGACTGAGTTCTATAACCGGTTTTTTTATCCATTGCTTTAGCGGCACTTAAGTCGTAATCCGTGCAGTGATAAACATCTTCGATATTAATAATATCCCCTGTTTTAGCTGCTATAGCGACAAGGGCACTGTCATTAACTTCGCCATACTTTAATAATGGAATAGGAGGGAAGTTGATTTCATTATTTGTGGTGCCACCT
>NZ_JABSOV010000218.1 GCF_013215345.1 Colwellia sp.
AATGTGAGTGCTCACACAAATTGCATGATAACTAATTGTTAAAGAATTGAGGTCTTAATCGCATTCGTTAAGTACCTGTTACTCCTTGCTAACGTTGCCGTTTGCCCGAAGCAGGATGCGTATAATACGCTTCCGAGTTTTGAAGTCAACGTTTTTCTTAATTAAAAGTAAAGTATTTTAAAACACTTTAAAACGAGACGTTAAGTTAGCTTATTCACTCTAAAAGTGAGTAGATAACTTATCAAAACGTCCAGTTGGTAAAGGTTTTTGCCTGAACCCCTTGGAACTGGAGCGCATTGTAGTGAGTTTTAGCTTTAGTACAAGGGTTAATTTCACTTTCTTGTTTGTTCGATTATAAATACCGCTATTCACCTACAAGCTGAATCAATATAGCTCGTAAATAGCGCAAAAGCACATAAGCCTTAATAATTACCTTCTGCTACTTTTTGATCTTGGTCTTCTTTGATTCGACTTATCTCCCGATGAGAATGCCTTTTTTCGTGCATTTTTCTTATTAATGGGCTTTTTGTCTGCTTGAGAAGTTTTTGTTAAGTCCGGTTCATAGCCAGGTAACCACTGTTGCAATAGACTTATCTCAAGTAACTCCTCTATAGCTGTTAGTAACCATTCTTCTCCTGCACTCACTAACGACACAGCCAAGCCAGAATTCCCTGCTCTTGCCGTACGCCCTATACGATGAACATAGTCTTCGGCGTTGTATGGAAGTTCATAATTTATAACATGGTTAAGGCCTTTTATATCGATACCTCGCGCTGCTACATCGGTCGCGATTAAAGCCCTTATTTTACCTTCTTTAAATTCATGCAATGCTTTTTCACGAGCACCTTGAGATTTGTCGCCATGTATAGCTAGCGATTTAACGCCATCTTTCGTCATTTCTTTTGCTAAATGATCTGCACATTGCTTTGTGCGGGTAAAAACCAAAACTTGCTGCCAGTTCTTTGAACCTATTAAATAAGAAGTTAACTCTCTTTTACGATCAGCATCTACGGCATAAACAATTTGCTCTACATCATCCGCAGCTTTGTTTTTCTCATCAATTTCGACAATTTTGGGATTAACTAAAATACTTTTACTCATGTTATATATTTCATCAGCAAAAGTTGCAGAGAAAAGTAGAGTTTGTTTATCAATTGGAAGGTATTTACGAATTTGATCGATTTCCTCTTTAAAGCCCATATCCAACATTCGATCTGCTTCATCAAATACGACAGTGTTTATCTGTTCTAAAGAAAGGTGCCCACTTCTAATAAGATCCAATAATCGACCAGGAGTCGCGATTAAAACATCAACCCCCGCTTTTAATTCGCTAATTTGTTTTTTAGTACTTACGCCGCCATAGGCAATGCCAATATTTAGATTGGTGAACTGTCCATAATCGCAGAAGCTTTTGTACACTTGTTGGGCCAACTCTCTAGTCGGCGTTAATACCAAGGCACTTAGTTCTTGTTTACCTGATTGCTTTACAATTAACTTTTGTAGGATTGGTAGTGCAAAAGCAGCCGTTTTGCCAGTGCCTGTTTGCGCTCTTGCCATCACATCATGTTTAGCTAGAATTAAAGGGATACTTTGCTTTTGAATTTCTGTTGGTTCATCATAAGCAGATTCAGCTATTGCTTTAAGCAATGTGGTGTCTAAGGAAAAAGAAGAAAAAGTCATGCGTTTAGCCAGTCAGTATATAATGTGCTAATTGTACCAGAAGACATCTATCACTATCCCGGTAATTAGGGTATTTGATATTAAGGACATTATGGATAAATCCAACTCTAAGAATATGCGGTACTTGATTGTAGATAACATCAAGCCTTCACAGGATATTCTTAAGCAATTTGTTATGGGGCTGACCAATAAGCAAGTGGATAGTACCCACTATGCACAAGACGTTGCGTCAATTTGCCAACAAAAATCTTACGATGTAATTTTATTGGGTTATGATCTCGGGGATAATCAAAAGAATGGTCAACAAATCTTAGAGGAATTGAGAGTAAATGGTTATATAAACAGACATTGTATTGTAATTCTAATTACCGCCGAAGTATCACAATCTATGGTACTTGCAGCACTAGAGCATAAACCTGATCACTATTTATGCAAACCCTACTCTCTGTATGATCTAGATAAACGCTTAAATCATTGTCTTCATAAAAAAAAGGCTATGGCACATATATATCAGGCCCTCGATCAAAGAAATCCTCTCCTGGTCATAGAACGATGTGAAAGTGCACTAGCAAATAAAACGACTTACAAAACTGAATGCTTAGGAATAATTTCAAGACAATACTTTGAGTTGCAGCGTTACGATGAAGCAAAGTCTATCTATATGACCTACCAAAACGCCTCAAATTGTCAATGGGCTACAATAGGCCTTGGAAAATTAGCTCTTCACGAAAATAAACTAAAACATGCAGAAGAATTATTTAAATTACTAATACAGGATTATCCTTTATATTTGTCAAGTTATGACTGGCTTGCTGCTACTTATGAAGAGCAGTTCCATTATGTTTTTGCCGAAGATATTTTAGAAAAAGCGTTAAAGTTGTCACCTCGATCTTTAAGTAGATTAAAGAAGTATGCACAGCTATGTGTTCACAATGAACATTTTTATAAAGCAACGGTCGCATATGAAAATAACCATAAGCTTGCTCATAATTCTATCCACCATTGTGCCGACAATACTATTAAATATGTACAGGCTCTAATCGAACATGCCCCATCACTTCCCCTTGCCGATGCTAAGAAAATGAATAGCAAAGCTTTAATCTTTATGAAACAAATGACACGTGACTTTAAAGATGTAGATATCAGAATCCAATCCCATCTCCTTGGCGCATGCTTATTTGAAATTACCAAAGAAAAAAAATTAGCAAACACTGAAATGCAACTTGGACAGCTACTACTGACAAAGGAACAACAGAATATCCCCCACGAAAAATTAATAGCTATATCACTTACATTAAAAAAGCTTAAAAAAGATAACCTTGCAACACAGATATTACTGACTGATGGAATAGTTAATGCTAAAGATGGAACTGTTGTTAGCTTAAAAGAGCAAGCACAAGCTAATATTGAGATTGGGTTATCATTATATGCAAACAAACATTACCCACAGGCTATTGTTAAGTTGAGAGAGGCTGAAATAATGTTTCCGAAGCATATTGGTATTAAATTAAACCTTTTACAGGTACTGCTTGTATCTCTCGAAGAGAACGACAGGGGTAATAAAAATTTGGATAGTGCCAAGAAGTTATTAGTTGCTGTAGGCGGTTTGAAACTGACTACGGAAGAATCTGAAAGGCTGAAAAAAATGCAAAAAAAATACCAGCTAGTTGCTGGTATTTAGTCTTCCTAACGGAATATGGTGGAGGGAGGTGGATTCGAACCACCGAAGGCTGAGCCGTCAGATTTACAGTCTGATCCCTTTGGCCACTC
>NZ_JABSOV010000219.1 GCF_013215345.1 Colwellia sp.
ACCTCGTACGCCAGTCCAGATATGTACAGCTGTTAATAAAAATCCAGCAATGATGGCACCACCAAAACCAAAAATCATTTCATGGATATGCCACCAATAACCGCCACCTAAAGGGGATAAGCCTATGGTGCCCTTATAGATTAATAACCAAAGCGTAACGGCGAAAATGCTAAAGAGGGCGCCGCTAAGAAAAAAGGGCCGAAAGCCTAAGCGTAATAGCGGCGGTATTTTTTGTTCAGTTTTTAAATCGGTGATTTGCATCATATGTTTGCCTTATACAGCGAAGATGATTACGACGGTATTGTTGGAGTGATTGTTATTTATGATTGTAATGAATAGTAAAAAGGGATATCTGAAATAGATCAATGAAAAGTGAATTAGGTATTTTAAATATTTGAGCTTAAGCCATCAAGTATTGATAACTTAAGTTCATTGTCAGTTCAATTGTTAATTTATCACCAATAATATTAATGCTGTAGAACGAATTTATTCACTTGATTGATAGATGAAGCGCCCACTTGCGTAGCCACTAACTCACCATCTTTCATCAGCAGTAAAGTAGGAATGCCTCGAATGCCAAACTTAGCCATCAATGCTTGGCTATTGTCAGCATTAATTTTTATTACTTTAATGTCATCATGCTCTTGGGCAATTTGCTCTACTACTGGCGCTAACATTTTGCATGGTGCGCACCAGGGGGCATAAAAATCTATTAATACTTTTCCCTTTGCTTGTTCTACTTCTGGAGTAAATTGCTCTGCTGAAATCTCGGTAACTTTTATTAATGTCTCTATGTTCATGGTGTACTCCATTCTATTGCTGTTGGTATTGCGATTGCTAATCAAGGAGGGCAGTGTACTTAAGTTGTAATTACTTAATTAGATGTGTTTAATGGGAATCATTGTTCTAAAAATGAAACAATAGCGGGTAAAGGTAAGATAAGTATGAAATTGAGAAATTTAGATGATTTACATTTATTTGTGACTTTAGTGGAAGCTGGTTCGTTTACCCTGGCGGCAAAGACGTTAGGCATAGCAAAATCGAAATTAAGTCGACGCCTAGTGCAGCTTGAGAAAGAACTAGGTTGTGATCTTCTGATTCGTACCACACGAAAACAATCACTTACTGAGAGTGGTCGCTTACTTTTTTGTGCCAGTAAAGAGCATGTAGAGGCTTTATCTCGGGTAGAAGAAGAGCTATATTCCTCATTAAAGCAAGTTAAAGGTAAGCTCAATATTTTATTACCTTTAGAGTTTTTTAATACCATCATTAGTAATTTAATTGGCGATTTTTTACAGCGCTATCCTAAAATAAACTTACATTGTCAGCACTATTCAGGCGCAGTTCCAGAATTTGATCCTAAGTTTGATCTCTGTTTTGTTTTGCATGAGCAAGAATTGCCAGCATCAAACTGGATTGCAAAGGAGTTGCTAAGTTTTCCGCAATCTATATACCTTTCGCCGCAACTGGCCGCTGACCTAGCGATTAAACCGCTAATGACAGGGCGAGCTAAGCCAGAGCAACTGACTCAATTTGACTGTATTTTAGCGGAAGAAGATCAGCCTTGGCACTTTCGAAATGCTGATAAAATTGAACAGGTTAATGTTAACGGTAAGTTGATACTTTCTAGTCCTGAAATGCGTCTTCGAGCAGCAGAGCAAGGTTTAGGCTTATGTAAACTACCTGACTATGTTCTAAATAATTATGTCCTAAAAAGTAATGGCCAAGAACAGAGTTTACAGCGATTAGCCTTGAGCCAGGATAGTGTTGCCCAACGCCTAAGTGTACTTTATCAAAGTCGTAATATTGCCAGTAAAACCAGAACCTTTTTAGATTACTTTCAAAGTAATGTTGGGCAATTATTGTAAAGGTGTTGGCCGTTCTCGTTGCTGTTTTGCCACAGGCACTCACGGTTGCTATGATGTGGCATCTTTTTATTAACGAATAAATTATTGAATTTTATGTCAACAATGCCACTTGAACGAATTACCGTCGAACCTAAATCGCCAGCTACTTCCTGTGTTATCTGGTTACATGGTCTGGGTGACTCTGGTGCCGGTTTTGCTCCTATTGTGCCGGTATTAGCTTTACCAGAAAATCACGGTATTCGCTTTGTATTTCCTCATGCACCAGAGCAAGCTGTAACTATTAACCAAGGTTATGTAATGCGATCTTGGTATGATATCAAAAGCATGGATTTGCATAACCGCGCCGATATGGCCGGTGTACTTGAGTCTGAAAAGCGTGTGCAAGCGTTAATCCAAGAACAAATAGATTTAGGTATAGCCTCGAGAAATATCGTCTTAGCTGGCTTTAGCCAAGGTGGCGTATTGAGTTTATTTACCGGTTTACGCTTTTCGCAAACTTTAGCGGGTATCTTGGCATTATCTTGTTATTTACCAACCGCAGACAAACTGCCCGAGCAATGTCATAGTGCCAACCTAGCGACCCCTATTTTACAAAACCATGGTGAGCGAGATGATGTGGTACCACTGAGTGCTGGTAAAATGGCAAATACCTTGCTAACCGCTGCTAAATATAAGGTGACTTGGCAAACTTATCCTATGGAACACTCGGTATTACCAGAGCAACTTAAAGACATATCCGCTTGGTTACAAGACCGACTGCTTGCTCGCTAGTCATAGGCTAGCCTGTAACTCCTCTAGTCAAAGTAAAAAGTTACGGTAAATTGTTACTGGATAAAAAACAGCCTTAGGCGTAGCAACTTATAGCTCTTTTTAACATACGGACAGATAGAATCGGAAGGTGATTTATGGACAGCGTTAAAGTACAAAACGGCACTGAAAAACCAGTGAAGGCAATAAAGGTAACGCAGATTACTCATTGGTTTACTCGCCAGCTCTTTAGCGTTGCTAATGTATTAAAGGTAATCACTTTGCTGGCGCTGTGTTTTTTTATTTATAACAAGTCGACCCAATCTCAACAATAAAATGATGATAGTTTGGACTACCTTGCCAGTCCTAAAATCGATGATATATATTTTTTAGATTTTAGGGTACTTAGCGACGCGCTAAGGCCAAAAGAGAAATACCGCCTTGCTAAGGTCGTTGATATTACCGGCGATACAGTGACGCTACTTTATGGCAATATGTTCTACTTACGCCAACAAACGCTAAAAGATAGTATTCACTACGGCCAGTTAAGATATAAAGGTTATTTTGAGTCCAAACGTTATGATTTAACATTAACGCAGTTAAAAGCCATGCATGACTCCACTGCCATTTATATGATTAAAAGGCCGGATCTAAATATGTTGTATGGCAATTACATCAATGACCCTAGGCCTGAAC
>NZ_JABSOV010000022.1 GCF_013215345.1 Colwellia sp.
CCCCAGAAGTTATCCCTACTGCAAATGTTATTGGTAGTTGTGCGTTAAAAGCGCCGCATTTAGTTGGACCTTTTGAAAGTGACTTCTCATTTGTTAATAATAGCGATCATACTGTACGAGTTTATCGTGTAGATAATGTTACTGGTGAGCTAAGTGAGAACTTTGGTTTTACCACATTAGCCAAAGGTGATACTTACGACAGTGCCTCAACATGGAAATGGTTTGGTAATCGTCGTGCAGCTATTACTGATGAAAGTGGTAATTGTGCAGGTGTGGCCGTGATGACAGAAAAAGACACCAGTAATGACTATGAAATTACTAATGCTCTTTTTGGTACTGACCCTGTTGTTATAACTGGCGATATGGATGGTGATGGCGATGTGGATAGAAATGATATTCGCGCTTTTGCTATGGCTATTCGTCGCGGTGAAGAGCTTCACTTGTCATTTGACCTAAATAATGATGGTGTTATTAATTCACGTGATGTTAGAGCAATGAAAAATATTTGTTCTTATGATCGTTGCAGAGCTACACCAGCACAATAGTAGCCTCTGATAGTAGCAATGTTAGCTAATTAAACATTGCTACTGCTTTACTGTTAGATACCTACTGTGAAACATTTACCGTTAAATACTTACCGCTCAAATACGGTTATAAAAAAGTGGCTATTATTAGCCACTTTTTTATATATCTACTTACAGGTGATTTATTTCGCGATACATATTTATCGGTATTTATTTCTCAATAAATGAATATCGCTATTTAATCACTTAAACTCGCCAACTTATCACGAATAGCTTGATAACGCTGTTTTTCACATAAGCCAAAAGCTGATAACTGTCTGACTTTATTACGACCAAATAATGGCACTGTCATACCAGCAAAAAATCGGCAGTAACTTTCTAAGGATAAAGGTTGGTTTATCTTGCCCGATAGTCGCTCAGCTAATTCAGTCATTCCTTGTTTTAATGCCTCATCACTCGGCCATGGCGTATTTTCTTGAGAGCGCGCAAGCACCGCCACTTGCCCGCGACAAACACTGCAATGACCACATTGTGGCACTGAGCCTGATTCACGAGAGGCATCCGTATCTAGGCTATGGTCATCGAAATAGCGTGCTAGATTTACTGTTAAACAAGTATCAAGTTGAAAGAAGCGTACTAAGGTAGCGATACGCTTTATTTCTTTCTCTTCATTTTCTTTAAAGTAGTCACTTAAGGTTTGGCATAAGCTAGGGTCAGCTAACTCATTAAGGTTTATTTTAAATACCTCAGTCATACCTTTAGTTTCCAGTACTATCAGTTGTTGCTCTTGCAGGTATTCAAGGGCGGCAATAACGCGATTACGCTCGATAGTTTTATCTTGCAATAATGTATCAAAATTTAAACTACCCCATATTTTTTTAAACTCTGTGGCGTTAAAAATACGCTGAAGAAAATCTTTGCGTTGCTCATTAAAGCTATTAAGTATTTCATCTTTTGGCTTTAACAGTTTTATTTTAAAATCGGCGAAATAGGCATATAAAGGTTCAATGACGCCAGCGAGTTCTAGCTGTACCAATAAGGTTTTTAATGGCAACTGTTTGATATTGACAGCATTAGATAATTGTAAAATCTGCAATTCCCACTTACTGTCATAAGCAGTCGATATTACTTCGTCTTTGATACTGTTAAGAAGCATTTCAATACCGGCATACTCTGGGGTATCACCATAAACAAAGTTTTCTACCGTATTTAAACCATCAAGATTTGCTAGGGTAAAACATTGGGCAGGTAGTCCATCTCGCCCTGCTCGGCCGATTTCTTGACTGTAATTTTCAATAGATTTTGGCAAGTCGTAATGAATAACAAAGCGGATATCACTTTTATCTATGCCCATACCAAAGGCAATAGTGGCGACAATCACTTGAATTTTACCCGCCATAAAGTCTTGTTGAATCTGACTGCGAGTATCACTATCAAAACCAGCATGATAAGCACAAGCATTAATGCCTTGTTGCGATAAATATTGCGCAACCTTTTCAGCACTATGTTGCAAGGTCACATAAACAATACCTGGGCCTTGTTGCTGATTAATTATTTGCTCAAGTTGCTTATTTTTATGATACTCAGTCACAGGCAAGACAGTTAAATCAAGATTGGCGCGGTAAAAGCCCGTTTGCACTATATGTTCGTCTCGAATAGCAAACTTACCGGCCATGTCCATTTTTACTTTACGCGTAGCCGTGGCGGTAAGTAATAATACCAAGGGAATTTTTAACGCTTGGCAATAACTCGGTAGTTTTAAATAATCGGGTCTAAAGTTATGACCCCACTCAGAGATACAATGCGCTTCATCAACCACTAACATAGACACAGGTACCGATTCTATAAACTGTCTGAACCTTTCATTTTTGAAACGCTCGACTGACACCATCAAGACTTTAATATCACCATCACGCACACCCGCCATCACGGTTTGCGCTTCATTGCCTTTTAGGGTCGAATCAATGCTTGCTGCTTTAATGCCTTTGCTAGCAAGAAAGGCTAGTTGATCTTTCATCAAGGCTAATAATGGTGATACCACTAAGGTTAAATGCGGTAAATGCAACGCTGTTAATTGATAACACAAGGACTTACCTGAGCCTGTTGGAAAAATGGCTAAAGACGATTGACCATTTAATAATTGCGAAATGGTTTGTTCTTGTCCTGGGCGAAAGCCATCAAAACCAAAGCTTTTTTTGAGTAATGGCGTTAATTCGCTAATTTGTCTGACTTGCTGAGTCATTGGTGGAGCTTGCTGGCCGAATGTAGGGTTGGTCATGGGTATTATCACATTAAAGGTAGTCATATATTCATCTGTTCATCATACCTTGGCTAAGGCGAAAATACTTAACTCTTGCCATCAAAAAGACTTAACTCTCCCCTTAAAAATAAACTTGCTAGGTTTAAATGTCGATTCACTGGCAAATAATGTCAGTTCAAAGAAAGTAGACCGACATGCCCCTGCTAACGCGTTAAATTTATCCCATCAACATGAAAGTGCTGCAGCGATATAGCACATATGACTGCGCATATAACACAGAATAATAATCAAGATATAGGGATTAACGAATGAAAAAATTATCACTAACAATAACAAGTCTATTGGCTAGCCTTAGCTGTATTAGTAGCCTAAGTGTCCAAGCCATCGATTTACGCATAGACAATGTTCGTTTATACCAAGCGGAGAAAAGCGCCTTTAGCCAGCCAAGTACTTTGTATATTGAGGATGGCAAGATTATTGAAATAACCACTAATACAGCAAAAAACAAAAAAACCGTTAAAAACGCAGATAAGGTTGTTGATGCTCATAATAGTTTCGCCCTGCCCGGATTAATTGATTTACATGTTCACCTTGGTGCATCTGGCAGCAACTACGGTAAAGAGTTTCAATACTTACCCGTTGACGCTCATTTTAATTCGAACTTATATTTAGGTGTCACCAGTATTGTCGACTTGTTTTCATTTGATATTACCCTTAACGCGGCAAAACATTTAACTACTTATAAAACCTCACCAAACTTATTCTATGCCGGGGTATTATTTACCAACCCTGGTGGCCATGGCACACAATTTGGAGGTAGTGCTTTAGAAGTCACTAATTTTGCGGCTATTGATGGTTTATGGCAACAACATATGGCGCGCAAGCCTCATCTAACCAAAGCGGTTATTGAAACCTTTGGTGGTCATGGCGACTCATTAACCGACAAGCAACTAACCGAAATTGGCCGACGTTCAAAAGCGGCTGGACTGCCTTACTTTGTCCATGTATCGACCTTAGCCGATGGCAAAAGAGCAATTAAATCAGGCGCTACTGCCTTAGCCCATGGTATCAATACTGAAGCCATTGATGAGGAGTTTATCGTCTTAATGGTTAAACATAAGGTTGCTTACATACCCACGTTAGCGGTTTATCAAAATCACAGCGCCGAGCATGAACTCCAGCAGATTAGCAGCAACACAACCTTGTTAGCGACAGTGCCAGATAAATTGCAACACTGCTTATTTGATAAAGTACCTGAGCCATCAAAATGGAAAGATATTGCTTGGCAAAAAAGACAACTGGCATACAAGAATATCAACTTACTTGCCCAAGCAGGTATTACAATTGGTACAGGCTCTGATGCAGGCAACCCTTATACTTTACATGGCAGCGGTCTGCATAATGAACTACAAGCTCTGAGTCAATCTGGATTAACAAACGCACAAGTAATTAACGCGGCCACAATTGATGCGGCAAGAATAATTAATGCTCCAGAACTAGGTCAATTAAAACCTGGGTTTCAAGCAAGTTTTATTTTACTAGAACAAAACCCGCTCAACGACATTAGCCAGATAAGTAATATCCAAGCAGTGTATAAGTCAGGTAACAAGGTTGATAGAAAAGATCTTATTGCTCAAAACAAAAAGATAACCCTGCTTGGCGAAAAATGTAACGCCACAGCCGTTATAACTACATCAGCAGACAAAATTATTGATAGCTTTGATAGCGAAATTAAGTGGCAAGTAATTAGCGATACCATGATGGGTGGACAATCGACAGCAAAGCTAGCTTTGCAAGAAAAAGTACTTTCTATTGATACCCAGTTAGGAAAACCTGGTGGTTTTGGCGCTTGGGCTGGTATGCAAGTTATGTTTGAGACTCCCGTTGACGCTTCTCAATATAAAGGAGTAAAAATAACTTACCAAGGATCTAAAGTTCCATTTGGCATTTCTGTTTATCATAGTGAGGTACAAGACTGGGACCACTTTTCTGCCACCCTACAGCCAAGTGAGACTTGGACAACAGTGGAAGTCCCCTTTACTCAGTTGCAGCAATTTGGCTTTGGCAGCCAGAAAGATTGGTCGGCAAAAAGCTTAGCGGGTTTGAGTTTAGTGTGGCGCACTATGTCGGGACAGCAATTGGCGAGCAACAAAAACATGTTACAAATAAGTAACATAAGCTATTTTTAATTTGCTAAGCTAACAATGCTTATTAAGGAGATAGAAAGATATCTAAATCAATTCTTTAGATATCTTTATCAGATCTTTCCCTATGACTATCTATCACTAACTTTTCATCAATAAATATACAAAATAGAGCACTTCATGTTACGACAACCTTTTTTCAAATATAGCTTTTTTATCTTACTGCTGGTTGATCTAACCTTTACTGCAGGTTTGATAGTGTTTGACGTCACCTCTATCTCATTAAATACACTTTTAGCAACCAGCATATGGTTTGTTTGCTTTTATTGGTTACCAGTATGGCTAGCAGCTTTGCTAATATTCTCAATAAGGCTAAGGGGATTTCATAATGTCTTGCTCGAGTGTTTCGTTGCTGTGCTTTCAATGTCGCTTGGCCTGGCAATAACCAACCAGCTGCTGCTTTTTACCTTTGATAGTTATGCTTCTATGGGCAACTTTGTCTTCTTTGGCGGTATTACTTGGGGAATACCTATATATTTTATTAGCCGTTATATTGAGAGTAGAGGCAAAATATTACAAGAAAAACAGGCACGAAAACAAGCACAGCTACAAACATTGAGGTATCAATTAAATCCACACTTTATGTTCAATAGCTTAAATACCATTTCGGCTTACATTCACTCTAACCCTGATTTAGCTGATGAAGTATTGCATGAACTAGCAGATATTCTTCGCTATTCATTAGATACCGGCGAAGCGAATAGTGTTTCTCTGCAACAAGAAATAGCCATTATAGATAAGTATTTGAATATCGAAAAAGCGCGCTTTGGTGACAGACTTACCGTTAACTTAGATATTCCAGCTGAGTTGCTCAATACGCAAGTACCGCCACTTATTTTACAACCCATTGTTGAAAATGCGGTTAAACATAATGCTCAAAAAACCCAGCTGACAATCACTATTAAAGTAGAAAAAATAGCTAAGCGTAAAGATGAAATATTAAGAATATCAATTAGTGATAACGGCTCTGGTTTTAGTGAAGCAGTGATAACCAAAGGTTATGGTAAGGGCATTGGTATGAAAAACTTGCAACAACGCATGCAGCAGTTACCACAGGGTAAAGTAAGTTTAAGCAATGGCACTAGTGACAAAGCCTCTGCAGACAAAACAGGTGCGACGGTGCTGGTGGAGATGGCGCTATGAATAAGTTAACGGTTAAGGAAATGCCAGATAAAATGCGCGTTATTTTTGCTGACGATGAAAAACCAGCCAGAGATAAACTCGCCCATCAGTTAAGTCTTATTGCAGATATTGATGTGGTTGGCTTTGCCACCACAGGTAAGGAAGCTGTAGCGCTAATTAATGTCCAAAAACCTGATTTAGTGTTACTGGATATTCAAATGCCTGAAATTAGCGGCATGGAATTATTAAGTTTACTTGATTATAAACCGCTGATCATTTTTACCACTGCTTATGATCAATTTGCCATACAAGCCTTTGAACAGTCATCTACTGATTATCTGTTAAAACCCTTCCCTCTGGGACGGTTAAAAGCTGCTTTAGATAAAGCAAAAAAACAGTTTTTGGCCGGATTACCTATAGAGAAAAGCCAACAAGAACAGAATTATATACTCAATAATAACGCACCGATTAAACGCTTGGTCAGTAAAAATGGGGAGCGTATGACCATATTATCACCAAGTGACTTACTATTTATCAAATCATCTCAAGGTAATTGCTTAGCTTGGGATGGTAAAGAGCATCATTATTTATCAGAAAAACTCGACGTCTTAGAGCAATCATTAGCGCCAGCAGAGTTTGTTCGTATTCATAGAAGCTACTTAATTAATGTCGATAGAATTAAAGAAATTCAGCGTTGGTTTAATGGCAAGTTAATGGTGATCATGGATGATGAGGATAAAACAGAACTCAGCACCAGTCGCGCTGGTGCTGATAAGTTAAAGGTGTTATTAGGTTTGTAGGCTTAAAGCTGGTTAAGTTCCACAAAAAGTATGATAGTTCTCATCACCATCACTAGGCGCATCTTGATAATTGTGAGTATTATCTAATTGTGTATAAGGTTGCTGTACGACTGCTAGAAAATTATTTAAATCTGATAAGTCAGCATTTTCTTGATAAGAAGTTTGGCTCGACGCTAAAATAGCTTCAACATGATGATTTCTTGGGATCACTAACGGGTTAGTTTTTGCCATCAAGTCTTTAGCGCCACTAACATCTGCGGCGATTCTTACATACCAACGTTTAAGCCATTGCTGCCACTTGTCTTGCTCGGCTTCATCATCGACACCGTCTTGGGTACTTTGCTGAACAGCTTTCATAGCAAGCACGTTATTTACTTCGGCTTGATTTAAGTTAGCAGCTAAGGTGACAAAAGACTGGGTATAATCTAATTTCATCTCTGCCATGATCGCTAGTAAATCATTAACCAAGTCAATATCACCATCGGCCAATTCACTGATGCCTAACTTATTCACCATCATTTCAAAATAACGATACTGTAAATCATTGGCAAATTTCTGTAACAATGGTGTGATTTTGGCTAAGGCTATGTCCTCATCCTCATCAATTAACGGTAATAAACAATCAGCAAGTCGCGCCATATTCCATTGTATTATTTTGCTTTGGTTACCAAAAGCATAACGCGCATTTCTATCAATAGAGCTAAAGACGGTATCGCTGTGATAATGGTTCATCATGGCACAAGGGCCGTAATCAATGGTTTCACCTGATATGGCTGTATTATCAGTATTCATTACCCCATGGATAAAACCAACACGTAACCATGAGACAACTAAAGGAACTTGTTTGTTGAGTACCGCGGTAAAAAAATCAACTACTTGCTCGCCAGATAGTGCTTCACCTTCACCAGCTTTAAGTTGAGGAAAGTGACGACCTATGGCAAAGCTAGTCAGCTTTTTAAGTGATTCAATATCTTTGCGGGCTGCAAAGTATTGAAAAGTGCCAACCCGAATATGACTAGTAGCAATGCGGGTAACAACAGCGCCAGGTAATGGACGCTCTCGATATACCGCCTCTCCGGTAGCAACCACGGCTAAGCAACGGGTAGTTGGCACACCTAAGGCGAACATAGCTTCACTCATCATATATTCACGTAGCGCTGGCCCTAGTGCGCAGCGACCATCACCTTGGCGAGAAAAGAAACTAGTACCAGAGCCTTTTAATTGTACATCCCAAGACTGACCTTGTTTATCCGTAATGTCACCTAATAAATGCGCACGACCATCACCAAGTTGTGGATTAAAGTGGCCAAACTGGTGACCCGAATAAGCTTGCGCAATCGGCGTACTGCCGTCAATTAATTGATTACCTGAGAAGTATTGTGCGAGCTGTTCATTATCTTCTTGGCTTGAATAGTTTATTGACAGTGATTTTGCTAAAGGCTCATTCCACAGTAATAATACCGGTTGAGCTACAGGTGAAGGCAGGGTTTGCTGTGAAAAGCTTTTACCCAATTGATGGTATTGGTTGGAAAGTTTCAAAGAACTTACTCCGTTAATAAAATTCTTGTTCTATCCGCTGACAGTAACGGACTAAATTAGGGTAACTTCTGGCTTTACTATTAAAGACATTGTCACAGTTAGCAGAGATAAACTGACATAAAATTGAATAAGCAACCGCATCAAAAGAGCTTGGCTGCGCACCATAAAAATAATCTTGTTCAGCCAGTAAAACAGATAAAGCGTTAAAGCTTTTATCAGCTATTGTTAATATTTCAACCTGACTGTGTCGGCCCATACCATGAGCATGTAATTTTTTAATTACTGACTTTCTAACTAAGCTAGGGACAAACCAACGTAAAGGCAACGGCATCCTACCAAAAAATGCTTTATTAGCAAGTGGCCAAGTCTCTGCTAGTACCCAGCGAGAATATACTAAACACCAATAAAGGTTTTCATCGAGTGATTTGGTTAACAAATAAGCTTGTGCACGCTGCTCTTTCGTTAAGAAATCGTCAAGGGTAACCGAGTAGTTTTGCGTTAAATGCTCAATGATATGCTGTGAGTCAGCAACAACTATTTCTTCTGTTTGCTGTTGAATTGATATGAAAGGTAATTTACCTTTCGGGGATTTTTTTAAATTATGCGCCCCGGAAACAACTTCATAAGGTAGCTTGGCCATCTTTAAAAAAGCATCTACTTTCACTACAAATGGACTGGCATCCATGACACCAAAACTTGAACCAAAACTGTAGAGACTGATCATTTAATTTCCACTTAAAGAACACTACGTATACTGTAAATAAACACAACCATAGTTTTATTGGTTGTAAAGAAAATGAAGAAGCTTAACCTTTATAGCTATTGTACTGGGCAGGCTTCAATAGGCACGACTAACCCCCTAGCTTTAGTTAGATAACACTCATCTAGCAAGGAGCAATAACACATTTCCACAGATAAATGAGAACGTTCATCGTTAAGTTTTTGCCAAAGTTCAGAACTTAACTCACCATTATATAATCGATAAAAGATATGCTCTTCTTGAGCTGGTAAAATTCTGTTATGTATTGAGCTGGTTATTTCACTACCTAACTTAAGATGCGCTTTCGGTTTATTCTGCTTAAATTTTTTGTATTCCACTTGACAGCACGCATCCAAAAATTGTGAAAATCGCTGATAATCTTGCTCTTTATAACGGAAGTTTGAGCTTTTAAGTAATGCTGGGCCAACGCCATTATTGGTAATGCTAAATTCAAGTACCGATTCTTTAGTCTCATTGTTAACATTACCAGTACCGAATTGTAATAAAGGTAATGTCATTGCTTTTACTTGTTTTTCTGCCGCATTCGCTTGCAAGTAAGTCGCATAAAATGAAGCAATAGAAATTAAAATTGCGCATAGGGCGAGCGTTAAATTAAGTTTTTGTGAAGTAAATCCTTGGTCTGACACTAGATGTCCTTATTAACTTGTCTTATAAATTTTAAAAGCATTGAACATGCTAATTTAATGAGAGAGTTAAATTAGCATGTTTGTTTGGTATGAACAATTAGCAGAAATTTTCTTTATATTTCCGCAGCAACCACTGATATTTCAACCAATAATGCTTCTCGCGCCATTTTAGCCGCAACACAAGCGCGTGCTGGTGCATGACCTTCTGGTAGCCAAGCATCCCATACCGCATTCATATCAGCGAAATAGCTCATGTCTTTAACATAAATAGTTGCCGATAAGATGTGTGCTCGATCACTTCCTGCTTGTATTAACAGTGCATCAACTTTATCAAGCATGGTTTGGGTTTGTTCGGTGATATCTTTAGTGGCATCAGCCGCCACTTGACCACATAAGTAAATAGTACCGTTATGTTTAACAATTCTACTCATTCTTTGCTTAGTTTCTAATCTAGTAATAGTCATTATAATTTCTGCTCGTCCTAGTAGATATTTTATCGGCATTGTTTTCATGTTTACTTTCTATAAGTAAAGGCATCACTATAGTCATCGTCTCTCCTTGGCATCCATGCCATCGCGACATACCGTTCATCCTGAACATAACCTCAAAAATAAAACACTCAAACGCTTTGCTAAAATCCCAACTAGTTAGAGCTATTCCTTGTGCGTAAAAATAAAACCTCAGTGTTTTTCAACAGTGAGGTTTAAATTAAATTCTATATGCAGAGCTTTAATTGAAAGCATAGGTAGAACATTCAAATTCAAGGCGGTAGTACGGAGCCTATGACTATAGGTGAGTACTTCCAACGCTGAAGTTGAGTGTTATAACAAGCTTACAAAAAAGCTACTCCCATTCGATAGTCGCTGGTGGTTTTCCTGAGATATCGTAAACTACGCGGGAGATACCATCCACTTCATTGATAATACGATTAGAAACCAAGCCTAGGAAATCATACGGTAAATGTGACCAACGAGCGGTCATAAAGTCGATAGTTTCAACACAACGTAAAGAAACAACCCAATCGTATTTACGCTGATCGCCCATCACACCTACAGATTTTACCGGTAAAAATACGGTAAATGCCTGGCTTACTTTTTTGTATAAGTCGTGGTTGTGTAATTCTTCAATGAAAATAGCATCGGCGCGACGTAATAAGTCAGCATATTCTTTTTTAACTTCACCTAAAATACGTACACCTAAACCAGGTCCAGGGAACGGGTGACGGTAAAGCATGTCGTACGGTAAACCTAGCTCTAGACCAATTTTACGTACTTCATCTTTGAATAACTCACGTAATGGTTCAACTAGACCCATTTCCATATGCTCAGGTAAACCACCAACGTTATGGTGAGATTTAATCACATGTGCTTTACCAGTAGCAGAAGCCGCTGACTCAATCACATCAGGGTAAATAGTACCTTGTGCTAACCACTTAGCATTTTCAAGTTTCTTTGATTCTTCTTCAAATACTTCAACAAAAACGTTACCAATGATTTTACGTTTTTTCTCTGGATCGCTTTCATCGGCTAAACGATCTAAGAATCTGTCTTCAGCCTGAACATGAATAATTTTAAGACCAAAATGATCACCAAACATATCCATTACTTGCTTGCCTTCATCTAAACGAAGCAAACCGTTATCAACAAATACACAAGTCAGTTTATCACCGATAGCGCGCTGTAATAACATGGCAACAACAGATGAATCAACACCACCAGAAAGACCAAGGATAACTTCATCGTCACCTACTTGTGCTTTCATCTTGGCAATAGCATCATCAATAATTGACGCTGAAGTCCAAAGTTTTTCACATTTACAGATATCTACAACAAAGTTTTCTAAAATGCGTAAACCTTGTTTTGTGTGCGTAACTTCAGGGTGGAATTGTACCCCGTAAAATTTCTTCTCTTCATTGGCCATTGCGCCAAAAGCACAACTTGCTGTTTTTGCAACAGTAACAAAGCCTTCAGGAATTGCAGAAACTTTATCGCCGTGACTCATCCAAACGTCTAGTAAGGCATTACCATTATCACCAACGCTGTCTTCAACTTTGTTGAATAACGCAGATTGGGCAATTAACTCAACAGCAGCATAACCAAATTCTTTATGACTCGAGCTTTCAACGCCACCGCCAAGTTGCTCAGCCATGGTTTGCATGCCGTAACAAATACCTAATACTGGTACGCCCGCGGTATATACATATTCAGGTGCACGAGGAGAGTTAGCTTCAGTTACTGACTCTGGACCACCAGCAAGGATGATACCCGTTGGGTTAAAACCTTTAATTTGCTCTTCAGTTACGTCCCACGACCAAAGTTCACAGTAAACACCAATCTCACGTACGCGACGTGCGATAAGTTGAGTGTACTGTGAACCAAAATCTAATATTAGTATGCGGTGATCATGAATGTTTTTACTCATGGTTGTTTTCCTACTTTAGCGGCTCATTGATTTAGAGCGATATATAAATAAACAGGCTGAACTAATTTACTAATAGTTCAGCCTGACAAAAATTCTTTTACTTTCTATTATTTAGAAAGCAACAATAGTTTAGTTCGAAGCTAGTTAGCACTAGAGCAAAGAAGAAGCACGGAGCTGACGCTAGTCAGTGAGTACTTCTGATGCTGCTATTGTGATTAACTAGCAAAGAAATAAGCCATTCGACTAACCTGTACGGTAATTAGGAGCTTCTTTGGTGATGGTTACGTCATGTACGTGTGACTCACCCATACCTGCTGAGGTAATTTTCATAAACTCAGGTTTGGTGCGCATGGTTTCAATATCTTTACAGCCAGTCAAACCCATTGACGAACGTAAACCACCCATTTGTTGATGAATAATTGCCGCTACAGGGCCTTTATAAGCAACACGACCTTCAATACCTTCTGGTACTAATTTGTCTGCTTCGCCTTCAGCTTTTTGGAAGTATCTATCACTTGAACCATCTTTTTGCGCCATAGCGCCTAAAGAGCCCATACCGCGATAAGACTTGTAGTAACGACCTTGATAAAGCTCAACTTCACCTGGTGCCTCTTCAGTACCAGCTAACATGCTACCAACCATAACGCAGTGCGCGCCAGCAACTAGGGCTTTAGCAATATCACCCGAGAAACGAATACCGCCATCAGCAATCACTGGAATACCTGTGCCTTTCAAGCCTTCAACAGCATTTGAAATAGCCGTTAATTGTGGCACACCCACACCAGTAACAATACGCGTAGTACAAATTGACCCTGGGCCGATTCCAACTTTAACGGCATCAACACCGGCATCAGCCATGGCTTTTGCGCCCGATGCTGTCGCTACATTGCCAGCAATAATTTGCAAATCAGGATATTTATTACGTGCTTCTTTAACTCTATCTAATACACCTTGTGAATGACCGTGTGAAGTATCAATTAATAAAACATCAACTCCCGCAGCCACTAGAGCGTCAATGCGCTCATCAGTACCTGCGCCAACACCTACAGCAGCACCAACACGTAAACGACCTAATTCGTCTTTACAGGCGTCAGGCTTGTCTTCGGCTTTTTGGTAATCTTTTGCAGTAATAAGACCCACAAGTTTAAACGCATCATCAACCACTAAGATTTTCTCAATACGGTTACTGTGCATTAAACCTAAAATTTCTTCGCGAGCCGCACCTTCTTTAACTGTTACTAGGTTTTCTTTTACTGTCATTAGTGAAGAGACTGGTTTGCTTAAGTCTGTTTCAAAACGTAAGTCACGTCCAGTGATGATACCAACTAAATTGTTATTATCATCAACAACAGGGAAACCTGAGAAACCTAGGTTATCAGCTTTGTGCATGACCTGTTCAATAGTAAATGTGCTATCTACGGTTACAGGATCTGAAACTATGCCACTTTCATACTTCTTCACTTGAGAAACATTTTGCGCTTGTTCAGCAATGGTCATGTTTTTATGAATGAAACCTAAACCACCTTCTTGCGCTAACGTGATCGCTAGACGCGCTTCTGTCACTGTGTCCATAGACGCAGAAATCATCGGTACGTTTAAATTAATTTTACGGGTTAATTTAGTTTTTAAATCAGCCGTGTGTGGGAGTACTTTTGAATGAGCAGGTACAAGTAATACGTCATCAAAAGTTAAAGCTTCTTGGGCAATTCTTAGCATCGCAACATCTCTCTAAAAAGGTTGGTTAGGGAGTGAATATTGCGGCAGAATTTTAACCGTTTTCTTGTTTTAGGTAAACCTATTTTTTAAACTTTTATCAACTCACTCAAAAACAAGGCAATAATAGTGCCGAAATACTTTATTTATAAGAATATAATTTGGATTAATGTCCTAACAGCTAATTATTGACAGAGGTGTCAACAAATCAACCGTATTACAATAAACCATAATATTTGAATGAAAGGCACTAAACACTAGCAAGATATGCTTATGACATTAGCGATTATCAGTTCGGCATTATCTTAGTAGACTTGATATACTAGCTAGCTATCTGCCTACACAAAACCACGATTACCTCTGCATTATGAGCCAACAGCATATATTACAAATAAGCGAATTAACTAAAAAAGTACGCTTTATTCTAGAAAGTGAGCTAAATACGGTTTGGTTAACCGGTGAAGTATCCAATTTTATTGCCGCTAGTTCAGGTCATTGGTATTTATCATTGAAAGATGCCAAGTCGCAAGTTAAGTGTGCCATGTTTAAAGGCAGTAATAGACGTGTACGTTTAGGCACAGGAGCAAAACCGAGTAATGGCCAACAAGTGCTTGTGCGCGCTAAAGTGTCTTTATATGAGCCCCGTGGTGACTTCCAGTTGATTATTGAACATATGGAAGATGCTGGTGCCGGTATGCTGCGTCAGCAATTCGAACAATTAAAAAACAAACTCAACGCACAAGGCTTATTTGATTTAAGCCATAAAAAAGAAATACCGACACATATCAATTGTGTTGGTATTGTTACTTCCCCTACCGGTGCTGCGGTGAAAGACATTTTAACGGTACTTAAACGTCGTAATCCAAATATCAAAGCTATTATCTATCCCGCTTTGGTACAAGGTGACTATGCGCAAGGTGATATTTGCCATGCCATTGAGCGAGCCAATAGTCGTCAAGAATGTGATGTACTCATTGTTGGTCGAGGTGGTGGCTCTTTAGAAGATTTATGGCCGTTTAATGAAGAAAGTGTTGTTCGCGCTATCTATCAAAGCAATCTGCCAGTGATTAGCGCCGTTGGTCATGAAATTGATACCACACTAAGTGATTATGTCGCTGACTTACGCGCCGCTACCCCCTCTGCAGCAGCGGAGTTAGTATCAAGCGATAGTAGTGAGTTGCTTAACCGAGTAGTAATGCTTAAACAGCGTTTGCTAAAAGCTCAGCAAGTAAAACTTGCCCAATTAGGCAATGAAAGAAATTATTTACAACACAGATTATCGCAAGTCCACCCTGAACAACAGTTACAAATACAGCAACAAAAAGCCGATGAATTGGCCTTACGTTTAAAACAAGCGATGAAGCGTAATATTGTCCAGTGCCAAGCTAAGCCTGCTCAGCTTAGTCAACGTCTTTTACAGCAATCACCAGAAAAAATGATTCAAGCACAACAAGAAAAAACTCAGCAGAATATGCAGAGAATTAGCCAAGCGATGCAAAACACTTTACAGCATAAAAGTGAAAGTTTTGTCCACTTGATTGAGCAATTACAACTTGTCAGCCCGCTAGCAACGATAGCTAGAGGTTACAGTGTTACTCGTAATAACAGCAATACCGTTATCACTAAAGTTGCTCAGGTTAGCAAGGATGAAGAGATTAGCGTGCAATTAAGTGATGGCAGTATTCATGCGCGGGTAATATAAATTTACTCTCTGATAAGTATTTTTCTTTAGCAGTAAGGCAATATAAGTAGACTAGTAATCATGTGCTAGCGCTTGATAAAGCAATTCAATAACTTGTTGCTTACTCACTTTATTAAACTTAACCCCAAAAGAGAGACCATCAATTTGCTGTTTAATATTGCAAATGGTGGCGTTGAGTTTAATATTATTTTCCCCTTCACCTGTTTCCACCACAATATCGATAACTTTATCTTCTGCCAAAACCAACTGTTCGCCATTGATAATATCTAGCTGGCCACCATCAACCGATACGTTAGTCATGGTTGTTTGCCAGTAAACGTCATCAATTTTTACTTTAGCGTAAATGTGGGTATCAATACGCACAGAGGAACGTAATTGTTGTAAGGTCACGGTATTAGGGATATCTAACACCATAATACGTGAGGGTATTTGCAAGGTTTGTCTAACGCTGCTAATAAAAGCCACCGCAGCGCCATCACGACCTTCAATAAGGCCACGGACAGTGATCACTGTGCCTTGAGAAATATATTGAGAAAACGCACCTAATTTGGTCGCATCGGGATATTCAATTAGTACATACTTCTTAGGTAAGTAACCAATATAAAAGGTATGGAACTTTCTTTTTTGACCTGCAGGGGTACAGATATCAATAGTGATAGGCGCACCCGCTTTTAGATAAGCTAAATTACGCACAGAAGGTTTTTTTGGATTGGTTAAAATTGCTTGTCCTGCCATATTTTTCAATAAGATCAAACGTGGAACGTATCTATAACCTTAATTAAATAAAACAGAAATTGCAACTTACTGTAAGCACAGTAAGTTGCAACAAACGTTAATCTTTTTTATAACCTTGTGTTAATCGAGCAATTTTCTTTTGCTGGGTATAGGTTAACTTTTTCTTACCGGCAAATGGATTCAAGGTGTCTTTAAACTGAATACGAATAGGTGTACCCATCATTTTTAACGACTTACGATAGTAGTTCATTAAATAACGTTTATAAGACATTGGCAATTTCTTCGCCAAGTTACCATGAACGATAATAATAGGTGGGTTATAACCACCTGCATGGGCATATTTAAGTTTAATACGACGCCCTTGGTGCATTGGTGGTTGGTGATCAAAAACCGCCATATCAAGTATTTTAGTTACCATAGCGGTAGAAATACGTTTTGTTGCTGAAACAAATGCTTCTTCCACTGATTCATACAAGTGACCAACACCGGTACCGTGTAATGCAGAAATAAAATGTATACGGGCAAAGTCGATAAAGCCTAAACGTCTATCAAGCTCTGTCTTAATACGATCTTTTTCATGATCCTCTAAGCCATCCCATTTATTTACCGCTAAAACTAAAGAACGTCCTGCTTCAAGAATAAAGCCCAGTAAGCTTAAATCTTGATCACTAATACCTTCTTGCGCATCAATAATAAGTAGACAAACGTTAGCATCTTCAATGGCACGTAAGGTTTTAATCACCGAGTATTTTTCTACCACGTCAGTAACATTTTTACGACGACGAATACCCGCAGTATCAATTAAGGTATATTCGCGGCCATTACGCTCCATTGGAATATAAACACTATCACGTGTAGTACCTGGCATATCATAAACAACAACACGTTCTTCACCCAGAATACGGTTAGTTAGTGTTGATTTACCTACATTAGGACGACCAATGATAGCTAATTTAATTTTGTCATTTTCTTTAGGCTCATCTTCAAGCTTTTTAGCCAGCTCTTCTTCTGTTAGTTCAACCTCTACTTCATCAGAAAATTCATCATTCTCTTCACCTTCTTCTTTAGGCTCAACTGGGTTAGCCAAAGCTTCGATATGCGGGGTTAAGGCAAGCGTTAACAGTTGCGTAACACCACGACCGTGGGCAGCAGCAATTTGATGAACATGTTCACCTAAACCTAAAGAATAGAATTCGGCAACAGCTGAATCGCCATGAATACCGTCAATTTTATTAGCAACGACGAATATTTTTTTATTTTGCTTACGTAAATGATCAGCAATACCATGATCAGCTGCGGTTAAGCCATCACGAGCATCAACTAAAAACAGTACCGCATCGGCTTCTTCAATTGCCAATAGCGACTGCTCAGCCATCTTTACGTCAATGCCTTTTTCATCACCATTAATACCGCCGGTATCAATAACAATAAATGGATGTTCTTCTACTTCAGCTTGACCATATTGACGATCGCGAGTTAGACCAGGGTAATCGGCAACAAGTGCATTACGACTACGGGTTAAACGGTTAAATAACGTTGATTTACCTACATTAGGACGGCCAACAAGAGCAACTACAGGAAGCATGAGCACCTCAAAGAAATAACCATACAAGCGAGTAATGCATGGTTTTTCAGAAATATATAAAAACTAAATATCAAGAATAAAAAGCAAGACTGCTCAGTCTACTAAGTTAAAGTTGATATTGCTAAAAACAAGCAACGGCTCCGGATGCACTTTGCATAGGAGCCGTTAGTATACCAAATCAAATTAGTTTATTCACAGCTCAGAGCTATGTTTTGAAAACTAGAACAAATAAAATTTGTGATGGTCTAGTTATTCTAAATCAAACAAATTTGTGCAGTTATCGTTTTCCAAACAAGCTCCCAAGGGCGAGTTTAAAATCCTTATACCCTACGTTATTGATTTAGATAAGGGAATTACCATTACTCTCAATCAATACCTTGCCTATAAGGATTTTAATTCTCGCTGAGTGAGAAAAAACCTAATTGAATTGGTATTCATTCTAGCTGCTTTCTTTCGAAAAAGAAGTAGCTAAAAACAGTGCAACTTATTGAGCAGCACTGACAATTTTTGGTGTGATGATAGCTTGTAAATCACCATCACGAGATTGACTATATAAAACATCATCAACCACTGTTGGTGTTGAATGTATACCACTACCATCAACTTTATGACGAGAAACTATTTCACCGGTTTCTTGATCAAGCCAATGTAAGTAACCTTCAAAATCACCAACAACAATATAGTTATCAACTACGGCTGGGCCGGTAACACTTCGGTTAGTTAACTCCATGTTACTCCAGCGTTCAATACCATTGATACGATTAAGTGCATAAACGTGACCGCTGGTATTGGTAATATAAATATCATTTCGATAAACAGAAATTTGTCTAAATGATGAATATTGGCGTTTCCATAAAATGCGACCTGATTTTAAATCGATAGCAACTAGGTTGCCACGCGCAGAGATTACATAAATTTTATCACCAAAAACTACCGGCGCAGAATCAACATCAATAACACGTTCTAATTCTGTTGAACCAGTCGCTTCACCTACTTCGGTAGTCCAGCCTGCTTGGCCTTTCTCAAGGATGTAAACGGAAAGTTCACCCTTGCCTGAGCCAATCAAGACACCACCAGAGGCTATTACCGGCGTACTAATACCACGTAAGGTTAATGCCGGAACATCTTGCTCAACCTTCCACAACTCTTCACCCGTGCTGGCATCAAAAGCTTTAATTAGGCCTGAGGCAGAATTTACCACTAAGATACCTGAGTCTATCGCGGGTTGAGTTATCACTTCACCCTTAATCTTTGCTTGCCAAACTAGCTCGCCAGTCTCGGCATCTAAGGCATAAACCTTACCACTTTCAGTACCTAAGAATATTTTATTAAGACCGGCTGTCGGGCCACCAGCAACTTTAGCAGAAATTCGGCTATCCCAAAAACTACGTTCGTTATTAATATCACTTAAGTCGGCTTGCCACACTTTTTTACCACTGTCTTTATCAAAGGCAATCACATCGCCCATACGACTAGCGCTATAAACTTTGTTGTACGCAACGATAGGTTTTAGCCGTGAAAAATAATCATCAACGCCATCACCAACACTGCGATCCCATAATACTTCGACATCAAAAGCATTCTCTAAGTCTGAAAGCTCTGCCACTTTAGTACTAGGATCTTCATCATCATTTGAAGAACAAGCCAGTAAACTTGCAGACAACAAGACAATGGCTAGTGCCTTTTTAGCACTAAAGTTCTTAAAAATTTTATGTTCAAAATAACGCATAGTTTGCCTTTTAACTAAAATAAATGAGTGTGCCAAATAACCGGGTAAGTTACTTATCTTCAGACTCAGTTACTACGGGCTCTGCTACTACTTTCTTAGTAGTAGGCAATGTAATTACTTGAGCTAAATCATCTAATTTAATTTGTAAACTTGGGCTGGTCGCTATACCGTCAGCAGCAATCGCAGTTTGATAGGCATTGCGAGCAAGGTCTTTTTTACCTTGTTGTAAATACGCATCACCTTTAATTTCTTCAATAGCTGCGGTAAATGCTTCAGGTAAATTGTTATTTAAGGTAGCAAAAGCTTGTGAGTATTGCTCAAGCTGCACTTGTACTCGCGCTAGACGTAAGCTAGCAATGGCTTTAATACCATCAGTTGGCGCAGATTCTATCGCAGTGGTTAGCTGTTTTTCAACTTGCGTCCAATCTTTATGGGTCGCTGACTCTTTTGCTAGCGCCAATGCCGTTAAAGACACATAGCTATTGTTACCATTTTCACTGATAAACTTCTCGCCATTTTCAGTAAAAGCTTTAGCGTCAGTAGCGCTTTGTTCCATAAGCGTTTGATAGCTGTCTGAAACAGCAAGCTCTTGCTCAAGCTGGTTATCTTGATAAAAATTAAAACCGATAAAACCGGCGAAACCTAAAAAGATACCAGCACTGATTGTCATACCATTTTTTGCCCAGTAACCTTTAATGGCTTCTACTTGTTGTTCTTCCGTTTGATAAATTTCCACTACTTCACCTTGGCTTAAAGCCCTTAAATTAATTCAGTTAACAAGCTAGAAACTTGATTAAAGTCCACGCTTTGTTGTTCTTTTTGACCGCGTAGGTATTTCACCATAACTTGCTCTTGAGCAATTTCATCATCACCCAGTATTAACGCTATTTGTGCGCCAGACTTATCGGCACGCTTTAATTGTTTTTTCATATTGCCACCACCACAGTGACACTGCAATCTAATATCTGGCACTTGATCACGCCATTGTTCAGCTAACTTGTTTGCTATCACTTGCGCATCATCACCTAAGATAACCACATAGGCATCTACTTGTGCGCGAGTATTAGTAACTTTATCTAACTCCGTTAGCATTAACACTAAACGTTCGATACCTAAAGCAAAGCCAAAGGCTGGCGTTGCTTTACCACCAAGTTGTTCAACTAAACCATCATAACGGCCACCAGCACAAATAGTACCTTGTGCGCCTAATGTTGTTGTAACCCATTCAAATACGGTGCGGTTATAATAATCTAAACCACGTACTAGACGTTCATTTAAAACGTAGTTAACACCTGCGGCATCTAATCGAGCACATAAGGTATCAAAATGCGCTTGCGTTTCTTCACCAAAATGATCAGACAACTTAGGTGCATTAGTCAATGCTTCTTGAACTTTTGGGTTCTTACTGTCTAACACTCTTAACGGGTTAGTGTGCATACGACGTTTAGAGTCATCATCAAGTAACTCTTCATGCTCAATTAAATAAGCAATCAAGGCTTCACGATAATTAGCACGCTCATCGTTTGATCCTAATGAATTCAACTCTAGTGTGACAAACTCATTGATGCCAAGTTCCTTCCATAAAC
Organism: Colwellia sp.; assembly: GCF_013215345.1. Classification (GTDB taxonomy): domain Bacteria; phylum Pseudomonadota; class Gammaproteobacteria; order Enterobacterales; family Alteromonadaceae; genus Colwellia. The sequence continues at coordinate 21,328 of NZ_JABSOV010000022.1, forward strand.
GCGCTGTCAGTAAAATAATTTCAGCATCTATGTCAGGAGTCGCTATACCAAAGGCTTCCAGGCCGAATTGGTGAAACTGGCGATAACGACCTTTTTGTGGTCTTTCGTGGCGAAACATAGGTCCCATATACCAAAGACGCTGCTCTTGGTTATACAGTAAGCCATGTTGAACACCCGCGCGAACACAACTCGCAGTACCTTCTGGACGTAGCGTTAAGCTATCACCATTAAGGTCATCAAAAGTGTACATTTCTTTTTCAACAATATCGGTGACTTCACCAATACCGCGTTTAAATAGTGCGGTTGACTCAACAATGGGCATGCGAATTTCAGCAAAACCATAATTACTGGCAACGCGGCGCAGTACCGCTTCAACCATTTGCCAAGTACTTGTTTCACTGGGAAGGCAATCGTTCATACCACGAATTGCTTGTAGAGCCTTTTGTTTAGCCACTGATGGGTCTCTCTTTCTTATTCTTAGGTAAAGCTGAGGCTTGCCATATTAGACATAGCTATCAGCGCTTACGTTTAATTAATATATTAAGTGCTGTGTTAAATTTGCGCAGCGCGCAGTATACCTAATAACAGAGCGCTAATAAACTTATGCTTTATTTGTTGGTTCATATCAGAAGTTAATCGACAGATTTAAAGTCAATTTTATTCTTTTCATCTTGGCGTTCATTTATCGCGTGTGCTTTAGCACGGATGCGCTGTTCAAGTTGATCAACCAGGTTATTATTATCAAAGCGCTCTTTTTGACGTATGCCATCTAAATAAAAGCCACTTTTTTTACTGCTACCGGTTAAGCCAAGATCTGACACCATGGCTTCGCCTGGGCCATTAACAATACAGCCAATAATGGATACATCCATCGGCGTCATAATATCTTCAATACGCTGCTCTAAGGCATTGACCGTTGACACCACATCGAACTCTTGACGGGAGCAACTTGGACAAGCAATCAAATTAATACCACGACTACGTAATTTCAATGACTTTAAAATATCAAAGCCTACTTTGATTTCTTCAATTGGGTCTGCCGCCAATGAAATACGTAAGGTATCACCAATGCCTTGTGCTAATAATATGCCCAAACCTACCGATGATTTTACCGAACCAGAACGTAAGCCGCCCGCTTCGGTAATTCCTAAATGTAATGGATTATCAATTTGTTTAGCTAATAATTTATATGACTCAACCGCAAGAAAAACATCCGATGCTTTGACACTGACTTTAAACTGATCGAAGTTCAACCTGTCGAGAATATCAACATGACGCATAGCCGACTCGAACAGTGCTTCAGCTGTTGGCTCTTTATACTTTTCTTGAATATCTTTCTCTAATGAGCCGCCATTAACACCGATACGAATAGGGATATTATTATCCCTAGCACTATCAACCACACTGCGAATTCGACTTTCATTGCCAATATTACCCGGATTAATTCGTAAACAATCAGCGCCATACTCGGCAACTTTTAAGGCGATACGGTAATCAAAGTGAATATCTGCCACTAAAGGCACATTGACTTGTTTTTTGATTTCACGAAACGCTTCTGCAGCATCCATGGTTGGTACACTTACACGGACGATATCGGCCCCAACAGCTTCCAATGCCTTGATTTGTGCAACTGTTGCGGCAACGTCTGTGGTCGATGTATTAGTCATTGATTGCACAGTAATAGGTGCATCACCACCAACAGGGACATTACCGACCATGATTTGGCGAGAGACGCGACGTATAATTGGAGATTCTTTAAACATAATTTTTCTTTATATAAAGGGAGTTACTTAACTCAAAAGCAAGTGCTAATAATTAGTCAACAGCACCTATTCAGCAATGCTTACTCAGCAATGATAGGTAATTTAAATTTAGCAATATTACCATCATCAAACGCTGACATATCTATTGGCTTGCCGTTAAAAACAATACTGGTTAACTCAGGTTTACCTACGGTAATACTTAGTGGCGCTTTACCTTCAATGGTCATTACATAACCTGCCTTTTTAACACCCCAGGCAATACGTTCACCGGTAGCATCATAAATGTTGACCCAGCAATCTCCTTTAAAAGTAAACACCGCGGTACTTATCTCTGGCACCTGTGGCTGAGGCGTTTCACTGACGATTAGCTCAGGCGAGACAGCTGGGATTTCAGAAACTGCAGCACTGTTTAAGGTCTCATTTTCACTCTTCTGTCCAATAATTTGAACGTCATTAGCAACTGAAGCAGTATCATCACTTAAAGAGCCCGGTACAACAGCAGTAGCGGCTTGTTCATCGCTAATTTTTTCAACGTTAACCGCTTGAGAGTCAGCAGTGATACTCACAGAGTTAGCCGCTTGCTGGCTACTCTCTTGCTGCCACCATAAAACGGTTAATCCCACTAAAACAGCGACGATAAGGTAGCTTAACCACATAACACGACTGTGCTCAGCTTGTTTAGTAGTTTCATTCGAAAAACTCAACATTTCACTGCGCTGAATACTGGCGGCATCTAATGCATCATAGCTTGCCAAGATATCTTCTACTTCAACAGCAACTAATTTAGCATAATTAACTAGATAGCCGCGGATGAAAGTAACCGGCGTTGATGGCGAAAAAATATCGTTTTCAATATCGTTAACCAAATCGACCTTAAAGTTCAGTTTACTGGATATATGTTCTTGAGAGAGAGATAGCGCTTTTCGAGCTTCACGTAACATGGCTCCTGGACTTACCATTTCCATGTCTTCACTCAGTTCGGTAACTTGTTCAGTCATTTGTTCGGTGATAGTGCTTTGTTGTTCTTTATCTGGTTTTCCAGTCGGAGCTAGATCATTAATCATTAATATTTTTCACTGTTTGAGGGTCAACCACATAAAGCTTATCGCCTATACGGATTTTATTTTTTTCGGAGATATGATTCCACTTACGTAATGCTTTTAACTTGACGTTATATTTTACCGAAATATTGTAAAGGTTCTCACCTGGACTTACTGTATGCAAAGCATCTTGGACAGCAACTGTTTCAATATCATTGACCAAAGCTTCGGCCAAAATAACGCTTGATACTGAAGCTGCGGCTAACACTGGATCAGCTGTCGTTAGTAGCCCCTCTTCAACATTAGCTTGTGCTTTAATAACATCAGTTTCAGGCGTTTCCATTTCAGCAACGAGAGTTTCTGCTTCAACGTTTTCCGGTAAGGCTTCAGGTAAAGGCACATCACGTTTTGCGGGTATAGGCTTAGTAGAAGTCGGTTCAATTGTAGCTGGTACTGGTTGAGTAACTACTGCGCTTATTGCCACTACTGATGTAGCCGTTGTCTCAAGGTCTACGACTTCTTTGCTGATAGTATTAATTTCTTCAGCATTCGTTAATGTTGTGTCAGTTGCTGTGATGTCAGTTTTAACTACTGTGCTGTTAGTTATTGGCATACTTGTCGCGGCAACCGTACCCGCTACCGTAGCAGAGAGCAAAGCGGTTCCTGAGCCAAGTACAGCTTGTGTTGCACTTGTGGCCAGCTGTGGCGCAGTTGTTACTATAGGCATAGCGGCCACTGCAGGTGTAGCTACCACTACCGGCGAAGATGTCATTGCCGTTGTAGCTGTTACTGATGCTGTTGGCACTTTCGCTATTTTAGCGACCTCAGGGAGTTCATTACTACTTTTAGCAGGACTAGCTGTTTTAACACTAGTGGTATAGGGCGAATTATTTACTTTTCTAGGAGAAAGTTTTACCACACGTTTATTACTGCTGGGTGATAAACGATTTTTTTCTCTTTGACTTACTTGGTATTTTCGCGCTAAATCATCCGCTTCAATAAATTCTAAGTCATTGAGTAGGTATTGCTTACCTTCCCATGATTGAGGGTACATTTTCACTAACATATTCGCGTAATTTGTTGCCGTGCGACGCTGGCCTAATTTCCAATATAATTTATAGGCTAGTGCTAATGAGTCGGCAGTAAAGCGCCGAGTGTGTCGTTCAAATTTATGTAAAAAACGCTTAGCTTCTTGGTAATCGGTCATGGCATATTGCATGCGAACCATTTGCAATAAAGTTCTTGTTCGATTTGGGCTATGGAATATAGCCTTATTCAAATATATTTCCGCTTTTTCAAAGTCATCATTTTCTAAATAACAGGAGGCAAGGTTTTCATAGCTTTGTGAAACCAAGATATAACTAGGCACAGCAATCGCTTTTAAAAACTGAACTTCGGCATCGGCAAGTTTATCTTGTCGACATAAAAACACCCCATAGTTATTTAAGGTATCTGCACTGTCTGCTTTAATTGATAAAGCTCGTTCAAATGAGCCAATAGCAAGTTCACTTTCACCTACTGTTTCATAATAGTGAGCAAATGCCGTATGCACTTGTACTAAGTTTGGAGAAAAACCTTTCGCTTTTTCTAAATTGAGCTTAGCTTGGGACATGTCGCCCATTTTTAGGTAGCCTAGCCCTAAAGCAATACGGGTTGCCGCCATTTCATCACGACTAGCTTGGTTTTTTACAATAGGTTCATTATTTTCAAAGCTCTGGGTAACACAACCACTTAACAGCGATATTAAAAGCGCAGTCAAAAGTGTCGGAAAAATATATTTAGCCATAGCTTTATCCATAATATGCAATGTATTAATCGCCTCTAATTATTGTACCAATGTCACTACTCAGTGAGTATTTTCAAATAGTTATCTAACCAAAACCATTGTTTTTTCAGTGTCAATGGCCGGCTATTGCTCAATCGATTACCTTGTTCATGACCATCTATTGTTATTGCTTCTGGTAAATTTGAAGCGGTAACATAATTAATGAAATTTCAAGTATTTTTCACTATAAAAACAGTGCGCTAATGCTTAGATTGATTTGATAGAGATAGTGTCAGTTTTAGGCTGATCTTTCAATGAACTTATTTCAACGTTTTTTGCAGCATTCTTTGCGCTAATAAATGCACTACGTTTAGTTCTATCTATAACATCACCGGCCAATTGACCACAAGCAGCATCAATATCACCACCACGAGTACGCCTAGTAATTACCGTTAAGCCATAGCTTTGTAATACTTTATCAAAACGATCAATTCGAGAATTACTTGAACGTTTATATGGTGAACCTGGATAAGGATTAAAAGGGATCAAATTGATCTTACTTGGTAAACCTTTTAAAGCATGTGCCAGCTCGTGTGCTTGATCGGTACTGTCATTAACATGATCAAGCATAACGTATTCTATGGTTGCTTCTTTGTTTGCTTTTGAGCCATCTATATAGCGTCCGGCTGCGGCAAGAAAATCTTCCAATGGATATTTTTTATTGATTGGCACTAACTCATCACGCAACTTATTATTTGGCGCATGAATAGAGATAGCTAAGGCACAATCAATTTTTTCTTTAAGCATGTCTAATGCTGGCACTACACCAGAGGTACTTACCGTTACTCGACGTTTGGACAAACCATAGCCTAAATCGTTCAACATGGTATCAAGCGCAGGTATTAAATTTTTCATATTTAATAGCGGTTCCCCCATGCCCATCATGACAATGTTGGTTATTGGACGAGTACCGGCAATACGGGTTGCACCGATATCATTGGCAACACGCCACACTTGGCCAATAATTTCAGCCATAGATAAATTGCGATTGAAGCCTTGTTGAGCGGTAGCACAGAAAGTACATTCTAATGCACAGCCAACTTGAGACGAGACACACAAGGTGGCACGATCATTTTCAGGGATCCAAACAGTTTCAATTTCTTGACCGCCCTCAAGTCTTAACGAATATTTAATAGTTCCGTCAACTGACACTTGTTTTTCAGAAATTTCAGGGGCTGTTATCACACAATTGCGCTGTAACTTTTCCCGTAGCTTCTTATTGATATTGGTCATTAGCTCAAAGTCGCTGTAGCCAAAGTGATAAATCCACTTCATCATTTGATCGGCCCTAAATGGTTTTTCGCCAATAGATTCAAAGTATTCACGCATACCTTTATGATCAAAATTAAGTAGGTTTACTTTACTGTTTACATCACTCATACAACAAACTCTCAATAACTAAAATTAAACTACTCAATAAAGCAGCCTAAAAAACAAGGCGCACATTGTACACTTTTCAAGCAACAATCGCAATTTTACTGGTTATCTTAAGCGAATTTATAATCCACTTAAAATAATAAAAGGATTTTACTGACACTCAGTAAAATCCTTTCAATTTAATTCATGCTTTAAGCAAAGCAAGCGAAATGAATTCTAGAAGGCTGCACGGAGTTGACGCTAGTCAATGAGTACAGCCGACAACGAAATCGTGAGCTTTGCGAAAATTAAAAATGAATTAACGAGTACGTGAACAAACTTCTTCGTCTGAGAAGAAGTAAGCAATTTCACGTGCAGCAGATTCTAAAGCGTCAGAACCGTGAGCAGCATTTTCGTCGATGCTATCAGCAAGATCAGCACGGATAGTACCAGCAAGTGCTTCAGCTGGGTTAGTAGCACCCATGATTTCACGGTTTTTAAGAACAGCGTTTTCGCCTTCTAAAACTTGAACCATAACTGGACCTGAAGTCATGAACTCAACTAAAGCACCAAAGAAAGGACGTTCGCTATGTTCAGCGTAGAAACCTTCAGCTTTTTCTTTGCTTAAGTGGATCATTTTAGAAGCAACGATTTTTAAACCAGCAGTTTCAAAACGATTGTAGATTTGACCGATGAAGTTTTTAGCAACTGCGTCTGGTTTTACGATAGAAAAAGTACGTTCGATAGCCATGATAAGCCCTTTTAAGTTGTATTAATTTAAGTTGAAAATTTAAATATGTCGTTAGCCATTTATTTAAATGGCTAAAAATTTGGGCGCATTATAGACGAAAGTAGACGAAAAAACTAATGATATCGCGTCAAAGCAACATCATTAGTTTAATTAGCTAGTCCCAATTGACAGTGTTTTTGTGGCTTAAGCACTAGTCCGGCGATATTCGCGGTAAACCGGTTTCCAGAAGCTTAGCTCTATTTTGGCAAGTAACTCTTCGTCACTCATAGCTAGGGCTAAGTTTTGCTTAAAAGCAACTTTCGCAATCGCAAAAGCAATGTCTTTACTTAATTGCGCAATGGCGGTTAACGGCGGTAGTAATTGATCCGATTCATTATTAGCTAGCGGTGAAGCCGACGCTAAGGTTTCACTGGCCACTTTTAACATATCATCGGTAATACGTGTGATATTTGCTGAAACAACACCCAAGCCAATACCTGGGAAGATATAACTATTATTACACTGGGCAATAGGGAAAGTTTTCCCTTGATATTCAACCGGCGAAAATGGGCTACCCGTGGCAATAATAACTTGTCCTTTGGTCCAATTAATTACTTGACTAGGAGTTGCTTCTACTTGACGTGAAGGGTTACTTAACGGGAAGATAATTGGTCTATCACAATGAGATTTCATCGCGGTAATAACTTCTTCGGTAAACAAACCTGCTTGTCCTGAAACACCGATAAGAATATCAGGTTTAGCGCCATGCATGACTTCAACAAGTGAGGCAAACTCGCCAGTAATATCCCAAGAGGCAAGAGCGTCCTTGTTTTGTACTAATTTTTGTTGGAAATCGCGAAGATTTGCCATACCTTGTGTTAGCAAGCCAAATCTATCGACCATAAATACTTGGCTACGCGCTTTTTCAGGGGAAAGGCCTTCACTGACCATCTGGCTGATAATTTGTTCGGCAATACCACAACCCGCTGAGCCAGCACCAACAAAAGCAACGCTCTGCTCTGATAATTTAGATCCTGTACTACGACAGGCAGCAAGTAAAGTTCCGACCGTAACGGCAGCCGTTCCTTGAATATCGTCATTAAAACAACAAATTCTATCTTTATAACGCTGTAATAAAGGCATGGCATTCGGTTGAGCAAAATCTTCAAACTGCAATAAAACCTGCGGCCAGCGACGTTTAACTGCGCTGATAAATAACTCTAAAAATTCATCATATGAGTCTTGGTCGATACGTTTATGACGTGCGCCCATGTACATAGGATCGTCTAATAACTTCTGGTTATTAGTACCAACATCAAGCATCACAGGTAAAGTATGGGCGGGACTTATACCACCACAAGCGGTGTAAAGAGAAAGCTTGCCAATAGGAATACCCATACCGCCGATACCTTGGTCGCCAAGGCCCAAAATGCGTTCGCCATCGGTAACTACAATCACTTTTACTTTATTTTTAGTGGCATTACGCAACATATCATCAATATTGAATCTATCTTCGTAAGAAATAAATAAACCACGTGAGCTACGATAAATATCAGAAAATTGTTCACAAGCATCGCCAACTGTCGGGGTATAAATAATTGGCATCATATCGGCAAGGTGATTTTGCACTAATTTAAAAAACAAAGTTTCATTATTATCATGAATGGCACGTAAATAGATATGCTTGTTAATATCACTATTAAAGCAGCTGTACTGGCGATAAGCACGTGCAGCTTGTTCATCAATGGTCTCAAAGCGTGGCGGTAATAACCCTGTTAAGTTGAAACTACCGCGCTCTTCTTTGCTAAAGGCACTGCCTTTATTAAGTAAAGGGGTTTCTAATAAAGAAGGACCTGCATAATGAATATAAAGTGGGCGTTTAGATTGGGGCATTTGACTGACTGCTTATATGTTTGGTGAATGATGAATATTTACTAAATTAATTCAGCAAAGTATAGATGATATTAATCCAGCTGCAAAGCAAGAGAATGATTGAATTTGTTAAAAATATAGGGGATTTACGTGAATCGATTTGGAATAGATTTGAAAAAGACCTTTCGATTCTACTATATGAAAAATTAGCTAATTATTAATGATAAAAGTAAGGTCTTTTCTTTGAAAGATCACTAACACTAGCGTTTAGCTTCTGTGATTTAATCAACTTCGGCCATCCAAGCCAGTTGAATGGCTTCAAGCACTCGTTCACCGCAATGTTCAGGATCATCTTCAAAACGATCTAATGCAAGTACCCATTGCCTTAATTCAGTAAAGTGTAATTTGAACGGGTCAACATCATCATGTTGCTCAATTAGATCCAAAGCAATTTCTTGTGAATCACTCCATAGTAGTCCGTTTGCCATGATATTCAGCCTATACTTAACACCATTATTTTAGTGGCTTAACTAGCCACTAAAATAATAATTGAAAGAAAAATAAATCTATAATTAACATTAGTATAAGCCAGATGAATAGCAACCTAACCTTTCGACAAAAAGCACAATCGCTATGCCACCATTTTTTAAAACTCTTCATCATTAATCTACTCGTGAAATCGCTACACTTTTCTAGTAAAAACTATAATAACAACAGAATGATTCCATCGGAACTTTTAAAAGATAATACAGTGTTCCCACAGCGTAAGTATTTATATGATGCTTATTTTGGTTAAGAAAATAAATCGGTACTAAAGTAACGTTCGGCATTATCAGCCAAAATTTTCACTCTATTTTTCCCTTTAAACTCAACACGTCAGCCAACGTTCATAGACTAAATGAGTTTACTGATTTTCAGCTAAGTCACTAATATCAAATCCTTCTTTTTATTCACCCGATAAACAAAGTCATTATTATGTTTTAAATCTATAAGTTAATCCCTCCACTTTATTGGGAAATATTTGTGCCTATTTTACTATCAATTCACCACAAGGAGAAATACAATACCAAATTCCAGTGAAAATTTAGTTTTAAATTCTATTCAATAGTCATAGGTAATAAAATGGATTCTTTTGACAAGCACATTCTTAGTATTTTACAAAAAGACTGTACCCTTTCAACGAGTGACATCGCAGAGCGAGTTGGACTATCGACCACCCCTTGTTGGCGTAGAATTCAAGCAATGGAAAAATCAGGCATAATTAAGGGCCGAGTAGCGCTAGCAGATCCCGAAAAATTAAATGTTGGTCTGTCTATTTTTGTCATGGTGAAAACCAATCAGCATAATCCTGCTTGGTTAGCCACTTTTGCCAAGGTTGCTCAGGATTTCCCTGAAATTGTTGAGTTCTATCGAATGAGTGGCGATGTTGATTACTTGCTGCGCGTAGTTGTGCCCGATATGAAAGCATACGATCGCTTTTATAAAGAATTGATTACCAAGGTAGACTTTTCTGATATTAGTTCTAGTTTCGCCATGGAAGAGATTAAATACACTACAGCCTTACCCGTTGACTATATCTAAAACTGGTTAACCTCTCAGCTAAAATCTAATCAACTCAGCTATTTTTTGCATAAAAATTCACTGTATTGATTAGTAAAACAGCTTCACAACTATCATAAACTACAATTATAGTAAAATAAATAAAACTCCCCCATAAAAAAACATAAAACTATTCCCTTTTAAAACAAAGGAATAACAAACACAAACTCACATTTCATAACTTTTCACACCGATTCAAGACTCTTCAAACCGCTTAGCTTTAGATGAATGGCGTTGCACTAACTTTAACTGCCCTGTGTTAATTATTTTTCAGTTAAACGTTAGCTGGTGTGGTTGCTTTTATTAGCAAAAACCTTACTGATACAAAACAGACTGCTAATTAGTACTAACTATATTGCTGAATCTGCGTGAGTTTTGACTGCAACAAAAAAGGTCGCAAGGAGTGTATAGGTCATCATTTATGCTTAACTCTCTTTGAAAAACTATCAAGAGAACAAAAAATATAACAAGCGGAATACAAAATGAAAAACTACAAATTTAGCAAGGTGAATAACGCAGTAAAATCAGCACTTGTGCTTGGTCTACTAGTAAGTCCTACCATGGTTTTTGCCGAAGAAACCACAGAGAGTCAAGCCAATACTGAAGAAGTTGAAGTAATACAAGTTCGCGGCATTCGCGGCAGCGTGGTGAAATCATTAAACACAAAACGCTATTCCAACTCAATTGTTGATGCAGTAACGGCAGAAGACATTGGCAAATTCCCAGACCAAAATGTCGCAGAATCATTACAGCGTATAACAGGCGTATCAATTACACGTAATTTTGGTGAAGGTGAGCGCGTAAGTATCCGTGGCACAACCGAGAGCCAAAACAGGACTTTACTTAATGGTCAAGCAGTTGCCTCAGCTGACTGGTGGACCAATTCGGCGGCAAGTCGTGGTTTTAACTACACCATGCTGCCATCAGAAATTGTTTCTGGCTTAGAGGTTTACAAAACACCGGAAGCTGATATCGATGAAGGCTCAATTGGCGGTACAGTTATTGTAAGAACACGTAAGCCACTTGATTTAGAGGCAAACAAATTTGCTGGCTCTGTTTTAGCGCAATACTCTGATGTTTCTGGAGAAACAGATCCACAGCTTTCAGCCTTATATAGTTGGAAAAATGACGATGAAACTTTTGGTGCTTTGATTTCTTTAGTACGCCAAGAGCGTAACTTGCGTCGTGATGGTATTGAAGCATGGAGTTGGACAGACCGTGACATAACCATGGCTGATGGCACTGTCCATGAAGATGTATACAGCCCTGGTGGTGGTGGTTCCGCAATGTTTAGCCAAGAACGTATTCGTACAGGCGGCAACCTTACTTTGCAATATCGCCCAACTGATAGCACAGAAATAACTTTCAATGCGCTAAATAGCACTATGAAAATGGATAATGAGAACCAAAACTTCTTATGGTTACCTGGTTATGGCGGTTCACAATATACCGATATTACTATTATTGAACACGATCAAGTCGGTGCAATGGCTGTTGGTGGCACATTAGGGTTATCACCTAATGGCAACAATATTCTCGATGAAACCAAAGTACGGAATTCAAAGTTAAAAACCACCTCATATGACTTAAAAGTCGACCATGACGGTGATGTTTGGACATCAAGCATTCACTTTGGATATACCGAAGGCAGCGGTGGCTCTCAAGCTGATCGCAGTGTTGGCTGGGGTGGAAACTATGTACATAGCTATGATGCCTCGAATACTAGAGATGTAAAAACTAGCTATGCCGCCGATCCAGCTGATGGCAGTAAATGGGGGTTAGACTTTTTACGCTACGACAGTAATGACGCACAAGATGATGAAAGTTACGTACAAGTAGATTTTGGTCGCGATATCGACCTTGGTGCATTTAGCGCGATAAAATTTGGCGCTAAATATCGTGACCACGCACGTTTTAATACCAAACACACCACAGATGCCCGTGAAAATTTAGGGTGGAGCTTGGCTGATTATTCACTAGCTATGCCGAGTGACTTTTTATCAGATCAAGGCTCCGCTGGTACTTTAAAAAATTATGCTATTACCGATTCAAATAAAATCCGTAGTGAAGGTGATGCCTTAGGGTGGGATTACCGCTTACTTAAAGCGAGTACCTTTGATATCAGCGAAAAAATTACCGCTGCATATATAAAAGCAGACATAGACTCTGAAGGATTACGCGGTAACGTTGGTGTACGTTTAGTTTATACCGATCAAAGTTCTGCGGCTTATGTTGGCGCGACTGGCAGTGAGATTTGGACCAATGAGTCGACAAGTTATTTTGATATTTTACCGAGTTTAAACCTTGCGATTGACTTACAAGAAGACTTATTACTACGAATGAGTGCTGCTCGAGTTATGTCTCGTCCTGATTACGCCAAGATGACGTCTTCAACCTCATACAACAAAGAAACTCAAACCGGTACTGGTGGTAATCCAGCCATCGACCCATACCGTGCTACGCAATTTGACTTAGGTCTAGAATGGTACTTTAGTGATGCTGGTATTGTTTCAGCGGTGGTTTTCTTAAAAGACATTCAATCATTTATTGATACACAAGCAACCTTAGAGACCCACGAGGGTGTTGAGATTTTGATCAATCGTCCAGTCAACGGTAAAGGCGGTACTATTCAAGGTCTAGAGTTTGGTTACCAGCAAGAATTATATGAAGGCTTTGGCTGGTCCGCTAACTACACTTATGTCGATGGTGAAGCTAAAGACAGTGAAGGCAATAATGTCACTATCCCGGGTAACTCAGATCATACCGTTAACTTAAGTAGTTATTTTGAAACAGACACTTTTAGTGGACGAATATCTTATAACTACCGTACTGGTTATGACACAGGCGAAGGCTGGCCGGGATATGTTGCTGACTACGGTCAAGTCGATGCAAACCTTTCTTATAACCTTAATGAGAACATTACTTTTATTATTGAAGGTATTAACTTAACCGATGAGAAAACCTTTAGTTACCAAGAAAAAGGCGTTGAACAAGCCTTAACCGGTTATTACGCCGATGGCCGTAGACTTGTTGCAGGTGTTCGCTTTAACTTTTAGTAAGCCATGACTATTAAAAGTTAAAGCAATATGTCGCTAGTAGTTTCTCCCCTTACTAGCGACACTTCATAGCCAAGTGACTTCGAAACTTGAGGTTATTTGGCTATGACCAAGATAAGGGTTTTCTCTTACACACACTCTTGGTTTTTTCGCGAGTTTTAGCCGTTAGGCTAAAACTCGTTTTTTTATTTAAAGCTTAAAAAAGTAGAGCTATCAACAAATAAACACAGTAGAATAAATTTATCTCTTTCATTGCTAAAATATTGTTGATATTAAGTTTGTGCATGCTCTACCCCCCTCTTTTTATACTTATTTTAACTAAACGTCTGAATAACCTCAGCTGACTTTAACAATGAAATTATTTACCACTGTGATACTAGTATTTTCTCTGCTATTCAGCTGGCAAACTAAAGCCGACATGCTTTCGGCTACCCTCGACTACAATACTGCAAAATACCAGCGAGCCTTTGATGAATTTCAACGCTTAGCCAAACTGGGTCATAAAGATGCTATTTATAATATTGGCGTAATGTATCTTTATGGCCAAGGCGTTAGTAAAAACCTAATCGATGCACATTCATGGTTCTCTTTAGCCGCCGATTATGGTTTAGATGAAGCACGCTCAGCGGCACGATTAATTGAACAAGAATTAAAAGATCAAAAAACCTCTGAATTACTTGAGAGCAGTTTTCAAAAACTGAATCTAACATTTGGTTATGAGCATTACCAAAAGACGCTATTACCAATGTTTAACGATAAACAATATCAACTAACCACCAATATACCACCACTAAGAATACATAAAGTAGATGCTAAATATCCAAAAAAAGCTTACGAAAAAGGTATTGAGGGTTGGGTATGGTTAGAGTTCGACGTAGATGAATCTGGCGCGGTCAAAGATGTTGATATAATCGATGCATTTCCAAATAAAACATTTAATCGCGCAATATATAATGCCGTCCGTCGCTGGCGCTATGAACCTTTGATGATTGAGGGTAAGGCAAAAAATTATTCCAGCCGATCATTACTTTATCATTTCACCACATTTAAAGGTAAGCGCTACCAAGCCAGTTTTAGCCAACAAAAGAAAAGTTATCAAAAGAAAATCAATCAACTTATCGAAGGCGCTGAGCAAGGAAATGCTTTAGTACAATATTATATTGCTAACTGGTTAGCAGCCGATGAGCATAATGCCACACGCTTACTGCGTTCTCATTGGCAGAAGAAAACGGCTGGCTCAGACTTATTACTCGCTTCAGCTATCAATGGCTATCCAAATTCACAATATAGGTTGGGTAGTAACTTATTAAGGGGTGAATATACTCAAGCAGATAGACAAAAAGGTTTGAACTGGCTAATAAATGCCGCTCAATCGGGTTTTTCTTATGCGCAATATAGACTTGGACGTGAGTTATTAGACAAACAAAGCCTTGAATATGACGTCGATAAAGCCAAACGCTGGTTACAAAGTGCTGCTCAGCAGGGGCATTTTAGGGCTTTACGTGATCTCGTTGCCATTGAGTTAGCCGCACAAAATTATCAAAGTGCAGCGCAATATCTCAAACTAGCCCTCAAACAGGATGATGATCATCCTGATCTATTATTAGCGCAAGCAAAAATACTACAGCAACAAAAACATTATACTAAGAGTCAGGAAAAGGCTAATGAAGCATTACAGCAGGCAAAATCACGTCAGTGGTACCTGTCAAATATTGCTGCTTATATTGATAACACCAAACTATAACTGACAACTTAACTTGTACTTAATAATTACTGGTTAATGGTTAATGGTGAACCAACGCCTGTTAATCTTTCGATTTTCGTTGTAACAATATATCCGTTTCAAAACCTTCAACTTTTGAAAAAACCAAGTGTTTACCATCATTGGAAGCGCTGATATTAAGCATCAAGTTAATGTCTTGTTCGTACCGACCAATATTGGCAATATGTACATGATCCTGTTCAGCAAACTTGAATAAATATAAACCTAGTTGATGCCCTTGTTTCACCACATAATATATACCTAAGTCAAAAACATGTGGTCGATATAACAATAAAGATGGAGCTAAATTATCAACGGGTAATTGGTCTGTGGCATGGGCACTTAAAAACGTCTCTATATAGGAAATATAATGATGATATGAAGGGTTTAATTTCTTCATATTCTCTACAGATAACACATCATTAATGGCTACCTTTCGTACATTATTTTCTTGCTGTGAGTCATTTACCGAACTAACGTGGAGCTTATTTTCATTAAGCAACTTTGTGCTAGCTAACTGCAAATCATATTGCCATAACTGTTTACTGTCATCATTAGTGGCACTAAATACAATAAACCTACCATCGCTGGACCAATTCACTTCATCGATATTATTATAATCATAAATAATAGCCACTAAGTGCTTACTGTAAATATTTATCAAATGCAGATTTTGCCGACTATCGCCAAGTAAAAGGTTCTCACCATTTGGCGACCATAATAAATATTTAGGGTGAATGTCCTCGGGTAAATTAGCTAATAGGTTAGCGGCTTTTTTATCTTTATATTTCAACCAAATCTCGACATGTTTTAAACCATCGGTTGACCGCCTTTGGTAAGAAACAAAAGCCGTTTGTCGGCCGTCTTTCGATAAGGTAGGTAAAACATCGGTACGCGCTGACGAGGAAAGCTGCTTAATAACCACTTGCTGGTGATTATTCAGCGATTTGAGTTGCAAATTATATAAGTTTACATTTACTAACCCCTCGGCATGGGCTAATTGTTTCGTTAACGGATTTAAGTCGATATCAGGAATGAAACCAATGGGTAGGTGTACCACTTCACTATTGCCATCGAGTGACATTAACCTCAGGCTTTCATTACCCAACCAAAAACTTTCTCCACTTTCATGCCACTTTATCCCCCAATATTCTTGCTCTCGTATTTCAATAACGCTACGCGTTGAACTGACTAGGTCCATGTGCTGCAACACATAACCTTGTGAACTTTGCTCAACAAAAAGTAACTGGTTAGTTTCTTTGTCTATATCCATTAATATTGGCTGGATATTACTGATATCGTCCTGTTTAATCAGGCTTGGATAACCTTCAGTCGCTAAGGTTAATTTAGTTAGGATCGGTAAATTATTTTGCCAGCGTTGCAAATACAAAGTGTTATCGTTTAACCAGTGCATTTTTTGTCGACTAAAACCAACCTGACAATCACTGAGATGAAAATCAGGACTCAAGCGCCAGGTTTCAATAGGATTAACAACAGACATTACACGAATTTCACAGCTGATAGGATCATGTCGATAATAAATTAACCACTTGCCATCCGGTGACCACTCGGGGGCTTCTTCACTGTAACCGGTACTTTTAATAACATGCACAGCTTGAGTTTGGGCATCAAACACCGCCATATCCATTTGGTCACGATTATTACTACTTTGACTAAACGCTAAGTATCGACCCTTGGGCGAATAACGGAGAAAATTTTCTGGCCCTGGTGTTGAAGTTAACCGAGACTCATAAGTGTATTCAGGAACCTGTAAACTTGGCTTACTTAATTCAAAAAGGCTAAAAGTAATACCAATACCTAATAAAACACTTGCGATAGCAACTAAACTGAGATTGAATTTATTCTTTTTGAATTGTCCAACGTTATCAGACGCTGGCTCAGGAAAAACCAGTTCAGCAATCAGTTGATAGCCGACCCTAGGCACTGTTTTAATAAAACGTGGGGTTTCTTTGTCATCATGCAGTGATTTACGTAGTTGAGTGATAGCTTGAGAAACCGAATTATCACTAACGATGGTATCTTGCCACAAGACATCCATAATCTGGTTGCGAGAGACCGCCTGCCCGTAGTTTTCAATCAATAACTTTAGTAATTTCAGCTGCCTAGCTTCAACATCATGCCATTTCTGGTCAATGAAAAATTTCAGTGCGATAAAATCGACCTCAACCTCATTAACTTTTACTTTATCTACTTGGCTTTGTGGCATGAATTCATTACAAGTTTTAGGGCGAATTATTGGTCAATCGGCGTAACAAAAGGTATTATTCTTAAGCACTATTCTATGCTGCGCTGGCATCTATATCAATTGAAAGTTAAAGGCTTCGGAATATAATAAATATGATAAATTTAACGGCTTTAGGTCTAACTTTCTCGCTCTTTTTTGGTCTCAATTCCTTGGTTGTTTTAGCTAGCGAAAAAACTCAGACAAAAAAAAATGGTCAAATCGATTCCTTAGAAAAAATTCAAATTCGAGGTATTCGAGGCAGCATAGTAAAATCGATTAAAACCAAGCGTTATAGTGATGCTATAGTTGATGTTATTACCGCCGAAGATATCGGTAAATTTCCCGATAAAAATGTTGCCGAATCTTTACAAAGAATTACTGGCGTTTCCCTTACTCGTGTACAAGGTGAAGGTGAACGTATTGGTGTACGCGGTACAGCCCCAAGCCAAAATAGAACCTATCTTAATGGTCAAAATATTGCTTCAGCTGATTGGTGGATTTCATCCCAGCCAAACCGTGGCTTCAACTACACCTTACTACCGGCGGAAATAGTTAGTTCACTTGAAGTACAGAAGTCACCTGAAGCTGATCATGATGAAGGCTCTTTAGGTGGCTCAATTAATATTAAAACTCATGCGCCATTAGATACCCCTGACAATCGCTTTATTGGTACCGCACAAATGCAATATAGTGACGTATCCGGTGAAAGCGATCCGCAATTATCGTTATTTTTCAACCAAATCAATGACGCTAAAGATTTTGGCTTTTTAGTATCTATCACTCGTCACGAACGAAGCCTTAGGCGAGATGGACTAGAGTCTTGGGGCTGGGCTGAAAGAAACTTTAATAAGGACGCACAGGGTAACTTAACCGCCACTAAAAACCCGACGGCTGATTTAACCAATATATGGTCTGCTGGCGGCGGGGGTTCAGCCGTATTTGAACAACAACGAGAATTAACTAGCGCTATGGTTACCGCACAATATCAACCAAACCAAGATTGGAATATTGAATTAAATACCTTGTACTCTGTATTAAATGCCAATAATTCAAACCAGAATTTTTTATGGCAACCTAGCTCTGTTTACGATAGAGGTGGCCATATTTCTGAGCACACCATCATTGATAATACGCTAGTGCAAGCAACCTATAGCAAGGTACCAGAGACGAATACTGAAGGTGTTCCTTTTAATACTTCAATGGAAGCCATTTGGCGACAATCAAAAATCACTACCAGCTTAGTACACCTTATGGTTGAACACGATTTTGACTACTGGCATGCCCAATACCAAATAGGCATTACCCAAGCAGACGGTGGTACCAGCAAAGATTCAACCTCACAATGGTCTGCCAATACTGAATATTCCGTAGATTTACAGAAAAATAAAGACATTATAGCAAGCTATCAAGTTGATCCAAATGATGCCAGTGCTTGGCAAGTTAGTGAAGTTCGTGAGGATTCACAAAACTCAACAGACAGTGAGTTTTTTGTACAAGCAGACTTTGAACATCAACTTGACCGACCTTTTATACAATCAATAAAATTTGGTGGTAAATATAAGCAACACCAAAGAGATTTTTACCGATTACGATCTAAAAATGGTGGTTACACCGGTATGGCCGGTGGTCTAGGCTGGACATTGGCAGACTATGCTGCGCCCTTCCCCTCTGATTACCTTGATGGAATTGGTTCAAAGCAAACTTTGAAAAACTATGCTTTTGCCGATGTAAATTCTCTTGAACAAAGTTATCAAACCTTAAATTTTGTCCAAGGTGAAGAAAAACCTAGTACCTTCGACATTACCGAAAGTACGTTTGCTGCCTACGGTAAAATTAATTTTTCTGGCGAATATTACCGAGGAAACTTAGGTATTCGAGTCGTTCATACCCTACAAGATGCTTCTGCCTTTCAAAAGGTAGAAGAAGTTGAAACTATCTATAATGATTACGAGTGGTATAACACTGATAAAAGTTATACCGACATTTTGCCTAGTATCAATATTGTTATGGATTTTAGTGAAGATGTACTTTTTCGTGTTGCTGCTTCAAAAGTCATGTCTCGTGCTGAATATCATCACTTAATGCCATCCACTAATTATAATGTTACTCAACGTCAAGGCGCCGGTGGTAATCCAGATTTAGAGCCTTTTAGAGCAACCAATTTTGACCTAGGAGTAGAATGGTATTTTGATGAAGCCGCACTTTTTTCAGTGGCGGCTTTTCATAAAGATATTCAATCATTTATCGATATTAAACGTTACCAAGAAACCTATGAAGGTAAAAACATGATAATAAACCGCCCGGTAAATGGCAGCGGCGGTAGTATTTATGGCTTGGAATTAAACCTACAACAAGAGCTTTTTTACGGCTTCGGCCTTATTGCCAATTACACCTTAGTTGAAGGTGAAAGAAAAGACACCTTAACCGGTGAAAACATCAATATTCCTGGTAACTCAAAACACAGTACTAACCTAACCAGTTATTATGAAAATGATTGGTTAAGCACACGTTTGTCATATAACTTTAGAACTGAGTTTGCTACAGGCGTAGGTGAAGAAATAACGGATGATTATGGCCAATGGGATATCAACGTATCCTTTAGCGTAACTGACTATTTATCATTGGTTTTTGAGGGTGTTAACTTAACTGATGAGATTATTTATACCTATGAGCGCAATGAATACGCCCCCATTGGTATTTATAAAAATGGCCGACGTTATTACGCCGGCGTAAGGGTAGGCTTTTAGCTCTTATTTTTTAATCTATAGAATTAAGTTATTGCTAATTAGTTAATTAAAATTGCGCACTAAAGCTCATATAATAGCCCTCAGATTCAGCTTTATCACTGTCATTAGACACTGAATTATAACCTGCTTGTACTGAGTAGTTTTGATTAATGAAATAGTTTACACTCACCCCATAGTAATCACCATCACTATAATTTACCGACACTGAGGTTTTAGCATCATAGTAATAACTAGCATTAATACCCCAGTTATCATCATCAATAATATAATCTCTATTATCAAAGGTATAATCACCACCGAGCACTAAGTAGCTTTGCTCTCCAAGCCCAAAAAAGTATCTAGATGACAACTGATGCATATCAAAGTCTTCGTCAACATTATAGCTAAAGCCAATATAATCGGTACCTGTAAGTTGCCAGTTATAGCTGGAGCTATAACTAAAGTAGTCATCGCCATCGCCGCCATCATTATAATGAGCACTGATGACTAAATCATCTGAAATTAAGTAGCCTAGCTCAGCCCCGTAAAAACTACTGCTATTATCATAAGAGATTTCGCGACCATCACTAAAATAAGAATCAGTCCACTTACTTTCTGATTTGTAGTAATTATAACTTGCGCCAATAATGAAGTTGTTGGTTATCCACTGTCCGCCAATAGCAACACTATTATCGCTTGAATCCGAGTTAGAATCATGACCTCTATATGTAGAAGAAACTTCGCTGTTGCTATTACTAACTACAGCATAAATATTACTACTGGTATTAATATAAGCAAACTCATTTAGCGGACCAAGTGCTTGCTGCTCTTCGAAGAAATATTTGCTATATAACGCAACTGCATCCGTGTCACTTTTACCATACATGTCGTACTCTGGCATATTCGATGTATAACTATTATGTGAATAACTTATGATGGAAAAAGATTGATAACTTTGTGCAAGTACCGTATTTGAGAGCAGCATCACTGCTAGACCTGATAGTTTTGATAGTTTTGATAGTTTTGATAGTTTCATCAGCTTAATATCCTTATTATTTTATTGTCCATTAAAAAACAAAGTGAATATGTCATTAAAGTAATACCACGTCTATTAATAGATTAATAAACTTACACTTTTTAGACACTTAGCAACTAAAATCATACAGCTGGCATACAGATAACATACGATTGAAAGCATTGTTCCTTTAATGCTCAACTAGGTATACTACTAAGACAAAACTAAGCATTGACATGCTCTCCTTTATTACAGGTTTATTATGAGTAACATTAAGTTTTCCAGCACTGAAACAGAGCAATTAGTCATTAAACTTCAAGGTTATTTCGCTAAAGAGCTCGACCAAGATCTTGGTCAGTTTGATGCAGAGTTTTTATTAGATTTTTTCTCAACAGAAGTTGGTGCTTATTTTTATAACCGCGGTTTGTTTGATGCACAAACTATTATTGCTGCAAAACTAGAACATGTTAGTGAGATGGTTGAAGAAGGCATTAATGAAATAGAAAAACCAGTCAGTTAACTATTTTACCTGAGGTTTAGACGGTAACTATTATTCAAAAAGCCGCAGTTAAGTCATTAACTGCGGCTTTTTTGAATAATTCTATTTAGATTACCCTTGTTTAGATTAACTCTGTTTAAAATTCTTGAGCCAAACTACTCGTTTACTTTCACTTCGATAAACTCAACGTCTTCAGCCACTAACTGACCTTGGTTATTTATTTTACCTTCAACCTCCACCGAGGCATGGAGTATTAAATCACTAGCATCACCATTCTCAAATTCTGTTTGCATATTGGTAACAACTTTATGGCCGTTTACCGTGAAATTAAACCTATTAGTAAACGTATCAATAGTGCCAAGTAACTTAACATCATTATCTTTAGCATCGCTGTCTATTTCAACTTCAAGTGCCAACCAGCCATTTACTGTGTAGATGATTTCCACTTCTACTTCATCATTGAGTGCTAAGCTAGTGAAAAAGGTTGCTTGGTCTACATTTACGCCCTGCACATCTTCAAACTCAGTGTGCTCATCAGTTAACACAACAATACCTTTAACAGAAAAACTTGTCTGATGTGTATCAATACTGTCAACAATTCCTTCAATGTCATGAGAGTCATGTTCAATGGCGCCAGTTTCTTCACGCTGAATTTTACGACTAATTAAAAGCCCGTTAACTTCGTAAGCGTCTAGTGCTAACCTGTCACCGATGGCAATATCAGAGAAGTTGAAGTTACGTAACTCTTGCTCCGAATCATCTTCATATTGGGTATAACTATCAACGCTAAATACTTGACTAAAAATAGTGAAGCTATCATTAGTAATAGATTCAACAATACCTTCAAGGCTAATTTCATTGGCTAATTCAACACGAATGCTGTTAATTGGATAAATAGATGTTGTTGACTCTTGTTCAATGACGGTAGCAATTAAGCTCACCTGGCTACCAATTTGTAGATCCTCATCATCGCCTTGAGTAAAGTCAGAGCTATCCGTCAACGCATATTTTCGGCCTGATAACTTTATTATTGTTGACTCTTCTTCTTTATCCATATCCTCAACAATACCGGCAAGCTCTAACGTACCATCAATAAATAAAATAAGACCTTGTGCCGTAACTTCATCAGCAACAAATTCATTATCAATAGCGGGAAACTTACTTTTTATCAGTACTAAAGATCCTGCATTCAATAGACCAGTAACGTCCGCATCAACATAATTTACCAACAACTGGCCTATAGTGAAGGTTTTGTTTACTTTATTAATCTTACTTATCGTACCTGTTAGCTGCTGCTCCGCCTGCTGTTCTTTAATTTCTAGATAACTAACCATAAAGTTACCGTATTCATTTTCAAAGGCACTGAGTTCAACAAATGTGCCGACAGTTAATTCAGTAAAAAGCACATTATCAAGCTTAGTCGCTTTGGTGATCAGGTAAGTTTGCCCTAATATAGTTAAAGAGGTATCCCCAAGGTCAATAGCATCTATAGCGCCAATAACATCAGCAAGGTATGTCACTTCAAGTGCATTAGAACCATCATTAGATGATTTTTGCGCCGCAACAACCACCTTCATACCCACTTTAAGCGCCGCTTCATCACTTTTCCTACCATTAGCAATTATGTAACTGTCTTTAGTGGTATAACGAACGCCATTAACATAAACGCTACCAAAGCCACTGATCACACCTGAGCTGGTTACATGGCTTACAGGCTCTTCATCGTCTGAGCCGCAACCAGCTAAAACTAAGCTTGTTATAGCGATAACCGCTATTGATTTATATAAATGACGCATAACTACAATTCCATTAGATAATTTTCCGCAAGTCTAACACTGGCTACTTTAGTTTTTACGCTACAACATTGTTGTTTTTTGTTATTGTCTGTAAGCTCGAAAGACATAAAAAAACTCGCCGCAGCGAGTTTTTTTATATCTAAATTATATGATGATTTATTTAGTTTTCACCGGAAAACCACGGTCTCGCATTAACGCCTCAACTTTAGCATCACGCCCTCTAAAGGCGCGATAAGCTTCACTTGGATCAACGGCATTGCGCACACTAAACAAGTGTTCAACAAGTTTATCGGCAACTTCTTTATCGTAAAAACCACCCGGCGCTTGAGCAAAAGCTTCAGCGGCATCAGAGGTTAAAACTTCAGCCCACATGTAACCATAATAACTTGAAGCATAACCTTCGCTGCTAAAGATATGACCAAACTGAGGACTACGATGACGCATAACAATTTGTTTAGGCATTTTCAGGGCAGCTAATGTTTCACGTTCAAACTTATCGGCATCAATACCTGTTGGGTCAACTGTATGAAACTTCATATCAACTAGCGCTGACGCTAAATATTCAGTGGTGCTAAATCCCTGGTTAAAAGTTGCTGCTTGTTGAATTTTAGCGACTAGTGATTTAGGCATTGGTTTGCCCGTTTTATAATGTACTAGGTAGTTATCAATTACTTCATCTGTTGATAACCAACGCTCTAATAACTGCGATTGAAATTCAGTATAATCACGTACACCAGAGTTTAAGGTTGGGTATTCAACTTTAGACGCTAAAAAGTGCAATGCATGACCAAACTCATGGAAGTAAGTTTCTGCATCTGACCAAGAGATTAACGTCGGTTGACCGGCAGCTGCTTTAGAGAAGTTTGAGTTGTTAGAAGACAATACGTTTTTCTTGCCTTGGAATGTGGTGTGAGAACGATAAGTCGTTGCCCAAGCACCTGAACGTTTACCTTGGCGAGCGAACGGGTCTAAATACCATAAACCAATATGTTCACCTGAGGTTTCACCTTTTACTTCCCAAACACGCACATCTTCATGAAATACCGGCACAGAGCCATCGGTTATTTCGGTAAAGTTAAAGTTAAACAAACGCCCTGCTACATAAAACATAGCTTCACGAAGGTTATCAAGTTGTAAGTATTGTTTTACTTCATCAGAGTCTAAATTGTATTTATCTTTACGTACTTTTTCAGCATAAAAACGATAATCCCAAGCTTCAACTTGCTCAATACCATCTTGTCTTTTGCCGATAGCTAACATATCAGCAACTTCTTCATCAACACGGGCAATCGCTGCTGGCCAAACTGACTCCATTAAGGCAATAGCATTTTCCGGTGATTTAGCCATGCGGTCTTCTAAACGCCATGAAGCATAGTTTTTATAACCTAATAAACCAACACGTTCGTGACGTAACTGTAATATTTCCGCAATGATGGCATTGTTATCATACTGATCGCCATTATCACCACGGCTATAGTAACTATTCCACACTATTTTGCGTAATTCACGCTCGGTTGAGTAAGTTAAAAACGGGTCCATTGACGAGCGTGTATTGGTAATAGCGTATTGACCTTGATGATCACGCGCTTCTGCAGCGGCTGCCGCTACGCTGATAATTGATTCAGGCAAACCATCTAATTGTGATTTATCTAAATACAGCACATAACCTTCTTCGTCCGCTAAAATATTATTACCAAACTTAGTTTGTAGCTGCGCTAAGCGTAAGTTTATGTCTGCATAACGCTTTTTATCTGCCGTATTTAAGGTCGCGCCATTACGAGCAAAGCTGTTATAAGTTAATAACACCAAACGTTGATTAGCTGGGCTCATCGCTTTAGTGGCCTCACTATTATAAACCGCTGAAATACGCTTGAATAATTTATCATTTTGATTTATTTTCGAATAAAACGTCGACAATTTTGGCGCTATTTCACTTTGCAGCGCTCTAAATTCTGGGCTTGATTTATTTGAGCGCCAAATACCGTAATAAGTGAATAGTCGGCTTAACTCTGCGCCAGTTTTCTCCATGGCGACAATAGTATTTTCGAAGGTAGGTCCGTCAGTGTTATTAGCAATAAGTTCTACTTCCGCTAATTTATCAGCCATGGCTTTGTCCATCGCCGCTACTAAACCTGTTTGGCTGACTTTATCAAAGGCTGGTACACCCTGAAAAGGTCCCTGCCACTTAGCCAAAAGAAGATCTTTTGACTCTTGTACTGTTTGCACACTAACCACTTTATTTAATGTATTAGCTGCAGGCTGAACATCAGTAGTTTCAGTTGCTGTTGAGCAACCCATTAAAATACTAGAAACTAAAAAGGCCTTGATAAATAGGGGTTTCATTGAATACTCTCTTTTTGTAGTAATTACCTTAGGGGCTGCTGATCTTTCGAAATTACTTTTGCAGCAACTTGTTGGGCATTTATACAAGGCAGAGCCTTTGCTATGTGGTTATTCCACATGAGAAGGTGATAACGCGGTAAAAATGACCGAAAAGTAGCTGTCCGAAGGATTCGGTTAAAAGCATTTTATTCTTTGTTGAGCAGTATTTACTTAGAATGACTAAGTTACATACTACTCGCCGCGACTAAAACACTTTTATCTCGAACAAAATTTAATTCTGAAAGAGCAACAGTCCCTAGTTTAACAAGCAAATAGTTGAGGGGAAATGCTTGCAATGACCGTCTATCGCAAGATCAATACAATTAAACTTATTTTTAACTTCAGGTCAGGGTTCAAGGCATAAAAAAGGCCGGCTACCGAAGTAGCCAGCCCAAAGGGGAGTGGAGTATAACAAGTCAATTAAGCCCTTCTCAGTCCTTAAGAATGACAACGAAACGAATTGATATGGGTTGGGAGCTCCCCTTAAACTGGGTCGAGTAGTTGTACTCGTTATTTATCTATTACTGAAAAGTGGCTGAAGTTGTTTTTGCAACAAAATCAACTAACTCTTGTTCTGTTAATGATTCATCAGCATTGCTATCAATGTCTTTGAAAGATTTTACCAACCATTCATTTTTGCCAGCATTTACTTCTTTTTGACTTAACTTGCCATTTTTATCAGTATCTAAAGAAGTAAAAGTAAATCTTTCACTCGTTTCTGCTACGGTGTCAGTAATTTCAGTGCTGATTGAGTGCTCGCTATGAGCCACACTATTGTCTTTAATGCTGTGAGCAAAGGCATCCTCTGCACTGACAAAAAAAGCAGCCAAGCTTACGACTACAACAAATGCGGTTACTTGCGTTAAACTGATACTTTTCATGGTAATCCTCTTTTAACTATTAAAACGTTCATTAGCGCTGATTAAATTCATTATTGATTGAGGAAAAGCACACAGCGTGCCACGTTTGTTATCATATTGATTTAACAGTACTTTATCAATAAATAGTAATTTTCTTGCCAGCAAAACCAATAAAAACTGTCTCCATATAGCAACAGAAAAAAATATTAATGAATGACAATCGAAACTAAGGAGTAACACATAGACACAAAATCAATAAATACAATAACTTAAGAAAACATAAGAAATAGGAAGTAATTGTCTCAAAATAAAGACACCCTTGTTTTTGTTTTATTTTTCAGACAAAGTAGTTGAAGATTTATTCACTGCCGTAGAGTTCAGACTAAATTTCATGGATTACCTCAATAACCTAAAACAAACTAAAGTCAGACTAAGCAAGTTACTGCTACCGCTTTACTTTTTTAGTCAGTCTTTACTTAACAGGGTATCCATTAATAAACTGACTTTACTTGGTTTTACCTTTGTCGCTATGCCTTTAGTGATGGCTTTACTATTTAGTGCCAATAAGGTCAGTTTGTTAGCCAAACAAAGTACCAGTGCTATATATCATGTTGCGCAATTAACCCAGCTCAATAGTAGGCTTGATGACACTATTGCTAAAGTGGAGCGTTACGCCAGTCAATTTATAGTGCTTAAAGATGAAGAATTACATACTGCTTTTAATCGCCATCAAGAAGTATTAGCTGACATAATTCAAGCAACCGTATTAATGCAGCAAGATATAGTATTAAAAGAATTATTAAGCTCATTACTTATTGAAAGTGAGCGCATACAAGCCTTGATGGCTAGTGACAGTGCAATGTCACTATCATTAGATCAGGTCCAAGCAGAATTTAAGCAATTACATTTTATTAGTAAAGAGCTGGAAAAACGCAGCAATTTTGTTGTAAACCAGCAAGTGTTAGACATATACCACACCACCGAAAACATAAGCGATAGCATCCTTGAACGCTTGTATATTATTCCTGTCACCCTGTTAATAGCCGGTATATTCATCATTCTGATTACCCAACCATTAAAGCGACTCACGGATAAAATTCAACTCCTAGAGCAAGGTAACTTTGAACAAGAAATCAACTTACATGGTCCTGCTGAAGTAAGAGCAATAGCTGATGCTTTAGAGAATATGCGGCAACGTCTTCATAGCTTAGAATTACAAAAATCGAGCTTTATTCGCCATATATCCCATGAATTAAAAACACCGCTAGCGGCAATTAGAGAAGGCACTGAACTTATCTATGATAATAGCGTTGGCCCGCTCAATGACGAGCAACAAGAAATTTGCGATATTATTCGCACCAGTGTAAATCGTTTACAACGTTTAATTGAAGACTTACTCGACTTTAATATTGTGTTGGATTCGACCAGCTTGCATGGTTTAGAAAAAATAAATCTAGCTGAACTGATTAGCGATGCCTGTAAGTTAAGAAAGCTCGACATTAAGTCGAAATATTTAACCTTAAAGTGCAATAACAGCCCTTACTTTATTTACAGCAATAGTAAGCAACTGAGTGTAATTTTAGATAATATTCTGTCGAATGCGATAAAGTATTCGCCGATAAACGGTAATATCACCATAACGTATAGCAGTAGCAAGGAGTGCTTAACCATTAACATTATTGACCAAGGTCCAGGGATAGAATCATCGCTAACCGACAAAGTATTTGATGCTTTCTATCAAGGAAAAGCACCTGAAAATAGCCTAATAAAAGGCAGTGGTTTAGGGCTTACCATAGTCAAAGAGCTATTACTTCGCCTTAATGGCAGCATAAAAATAAGCCCGGCAGAAAAATTAAACGCCGGTAATAAAAGCGGTGTTTGTGTCACCATCACCTTGCCTATTACGCAAACAGATATTGAATTATGAAAATAAATAGCCTTAGTTTAACCGCCACAATAAACACCGCTAAAGCAGTGTTTTTTAGTCATGGAAAAAAACACGTTTCAATCATATTTATTATGTTATTAGCCTGTTTATCAAGCGCCTGCCAAATGACTACACCTGCTTATAATACGCATAATTTGGTCAGTTATAGTGATTATTATTTATGGTTAAAAACGCTAAATACGCAAGAGGTTTTGGCCGAAGAACATAAACAACAAGCTTTACTAAACAAGACATTAAATAAATCATTAAACGAGCCAATAAATAGTGTAGACCTGAGCCAAGGTAAGCTTATATTAATTTATAGTTTAGCCAATAGTCCGCTTCATCAACCCTATAAGGCTAAACGACTGCTCAATGAACATTTATTAGTGAGCAATAACATGAGTAAAGAGAACCTAGCCTTTACCATGTTACTTAGAGATCAACTGAATACTCAGCTGTATTTACTTGAAAAACAAGCTCAGGCTACTAAGAAATTTAATAAGCAGAGCGATGAACATCACGCGATAATTGCACAATTAGAAAGCCAATTAAAGCTGGTAAACCAACAGCTGATATTACTAAAGAAAATTGACCAGAATATTAATGAGCGTGGCTAAGCCCTAAGAGAGAAATTTATGAGCCTAAACACTCAAAACATTACCAAACAAACAGCCAAATACGCAGCCAAAATCCTTATTGTCGATGATGACCCTAGCCTATTACGTTTACTCAGTATTCGTTTATCCGCTGCTGGCTATAACGTTGAATCAGCTGCCAATGCAAAAATTGCTTTAGGCACATTACAACACTTTATTCCACAAGTGGTCATTAGCGATTTACGCATGGAAGGCATGGATGGCATGGCCTTATTCGAACAAATTAGAGTGCAGCACCCTAATATTCCGGTAGTAATAATGACTGCCCATGGCACAATCCCCGATGCAATTAATGCCACTAAACAAGGGGTATTTAGTTTTTTAACTAAGCCTTTTGAAAGCCAAGAATTGCTAGACACTGTTGAGCAAGCCATACGTTTACAACCCTCGAGTGGTGAACAAACTTGTGAAACCGAGCTTTGGCGCAATAATATTATTAGCCGCAGCACGGTAATGACCTCGTTATTACAACAAGCTAAAAAAGTTGCCAACAGTGATTTTAGTGTGCTCATTCACAGCCAAAGTGGTACCGGTAAAGAGCTGTTAGCTAAAGCAATTCATCAAGCCAGTAATAGAAAAGATCAGGCTTTTACCGCGATAAACTGTGCGGCAATACCCGAACAACTACTCGAGTCGGAGTTATTTGGCCACGTTAAAGGCGCCTTCACTGGTGCTGAACGCAATCACCAAGGTTTATTTCAAGCAACCGATGGCGGTACTTTATTTCTCGATGAAATTGGCGATATGCCACTCAGCTTTCAGGTTAAACTTTTGCGAGTGCTGCAAGAAAGAGAAGTTAGACCGGTAGGAAGTACCCAAGCGATAAAAGTTGATGTGCGTATCATTTCGGCAACCCATGTTAATTTAACTAAAGCCATAAAAGCCAATACCTTTCGAGAAGATTTATATTACCGACTCAATGTTGTTGAGTTGGAGCTGCCGACCCTAGTACAGCGACGAGAAGATATCCCCTTGTTAGTACAATACTTCTTAACCCAAGCAGTTGCTCGTTCCAATATGCCGATAAAAAGCATCAGCCAAGAAGCGATGGAATTACTGATTAGTGCCCCTTGGCCAGGTAACATCAGACAGCTGCAAAACGTGGTCGAGCAAAGCGTGGCGCTATCAAGTGAAAATGTTATCAGCGCAACTTTAGTGAAAAATGCCCTGCGTGATGATTCTACTCAGTTCCCGTCTTTTCAACAGGCGCGAGATCATTTTGAGCGGGATTATTTATCCAAACTATTAAAGATTACTGCGGGAAATGTCTCACAAGCGGCGCGAATTGCTCAGCGTAATCGGACCGAGTTTTATAAGCTACTAAACCGTCATCACTTGGTCGCTGAGTCATATCGTGTAGATTAACTAAGAAAATAACTAAGAAGTAAGTCACACTAGGCAAGTGTGACTTTCTACTCTGTAAAAGTAATGAGAGTGCCAATTAATTAAAGAAGTAGGTAGTTAAGAAAAGTGCTTAACTTTAAGTTTGCTAGTTAAGCTTAAAGTCTAATGCTCTCACTTTAATATTTACGCCAGCATCGGTTAACTCTTGATAAAAGTCTCCCTCTTGGCAATAACTCACCTGCCGACAAACAATGACATATTTAAGCACACCGGCCTTATCACTTTGCAGTGCTGCTTGTTTAAACCAATACATAGCTTGGCTAAGATCTTTATCAACATATTGAGCGTTTAAGTACATTTGCGCCAAATTAACTTGCCCTTGGGCAAAACCTAACTGGGCTGAGCGGCTTAACCGCTCAAAAGCTTGTTCTAAACTATTTTCTAAGTAGCTAGCTTTTAAGAAACTTAGCCCCTCGAGGTTTTCTCGCTTACCGGGAATGTATCGCTTAGTAGTCTGTTCA
>NZ_JABSOV010000220.1 GCF_013215345.1 Colwellia sp.
TTACCGCGTCAGGGTCTGGCACGTCGCGCCAGCTAGGACAAATCCATAGACGTTCACCAAACTTCATTGGATGGAAGTTGTCCATCCACTCACGTTCCCAGTCTTTGTCTTCTAGTTGTTCAAGCTTGTAGCGCATTTGCTCTTTATCAGGGTGAATACCTTGTAAATAACTAATGACTTTATCCATATCATGGCTTGCTTCAAATAAGCCCATGACCACAGTATTAGACCAGTAAATAACGTCATCACCGGGTAGTGGTTCATATATGGGAGTGTCTTTTGCATCGAGAAAAGTAACGGCTTGTGAGCCACAGGCTGTGAGCCAGTCGCTATATTTTTCTGCGTTATCTTCGTTGGCACTTAATCTGAGTTGTATCCAAGGCATCTGATGTTCTCTACTGGTATTTTGTGTTTGCTGCTACTAATTTCGTTGTCTTTGACTTTGGTGCAAAGAGCCGATGTAATTGGCAAATAGTAGCAATAAATAAGCTTGATGCTAGTTTACCATTCATTACTGCTAGAGTAGGCATAAATAATGATAAAACGGAAATTACCATGCTGGATTTACTGCCTGATCTATTTGATCAATACCCCAAAAAACTTACCCTCGCGCAAGTACCCTTTAATGATTACGGTAAAGAAGTTATATTTTCTGGTGAGATAGTTACCGTTGCTTGCTTTGAAGACAATTCAAAAGTGAAGGAGCTATTGGCTACTGATGGTACCGGTAAAGTACTGGTTGTTGATGGCAAAGGCAGTCTGAACCGTGCACTATTAGGCGATATGATTGCAGAAAATGCGGTTAAAAATAATTGGCAGGCTGTGGTTATAAATGGCTGTATTCGTGATGCTGGCACTATTGGTACTTTAGAGATTGCTGTAAAAGCCCTTGGTTGTAATCCAATAAAAACAGAGAAATTAGGCATAGGTGACATTAACTTAACGGTTAACTTTGCCGGTATTGACTTTATTCCTGGTCAGTATATTTATGGCGATGGCAATGGTTTAGCGGTAAGTCAGACAAAGTTAACCTTAACTGAGCTTTAACGGAGCTATAGCTCATCTATGACCAAATTATTATCGAATTAATGCCTAATTGATACCTAGTTATAAACAATGAAAGCATCAAGTTAATGCAGATTAAGGTTTTCTACTTATTGCTATGTTAATGTGGGCATCTAAAGATAAGTAAGTAGAGTTGGCTTGTAGATGAAGTATTTCCCCGTTTTTCTTGATGGTAGTAAAATTAGTGCCATGGTGGTTGGTGGCGGCGATGTTGCCGCCCGTAAAATTGAATTACTGTTAAAAACCACAACAAATATTGTCATAATGACAGCAAGCGTAACTGAAGGTGTTGAACGATTGATTAATCAGCATCAACTCACCTGGCTAAAGCATAACTATAAAGCCGGTTTATTAGACGGCATTACTTTAGTAATAGCCGCTACTGATAATAAAACAGTAAATGAAAGCATTTATCATGAAGCTGTGAAGTTTAACATTCTTGCCAATGTAGTTGATCAACCTGCCCTTTGTACTTATATCACGCCAGCCATTATTGATCGTTCACCTATGATTATTGCTTTATCAAGTTCAGGCAGTGCCCCTATTTTAATTCGCATGTTGCGAGAACAAATTGAAAAGATTTTACCGCAAGGTTACGGCCGCTTGGCAGAATTCTCATTAAAATTTCGCGACCATGTTAAAGCACGCATCAAAGGTATACGCAATCGTCGTACCTTCTGGGAAAACACACTGCGTGGCTCAATAGGACAATCATTGCTAGATGGTAAACAACAAGAAGCCGAACAACAATTAATTGTTAGCTTGAAAGAAAAAGTTGCGCCACCTAAGGGTGAAATTGTATTTATTCAAACCCTTACCGGTAATCCTGACAATTTAACCTTAAATGCTCACCGCGCTTTACAGTTTGCTGATGCTGTTTTTTATGATGAAGCGGTCAATATAGAATTAATTGAATATGTTCGCCGTGATGCAGAAAAATATCCACAGAGTATCAGTTCTACTATTCTACTAAATTACCAACATGCTCTAGAGCTCGCCCAGCAAGGCCAACAGGTTATTTACTTACTAGCAGGTAATGAAGAGTTACCTAGCAATGCAGCACTAATTGCAAGCGGCATAAACACTAAAATCATCATTAGCGGCAGCTAACTATTACTTAAATGAATAAAATGACAGTACTACCCTCCCTTTAAAGCAGTATATTGCACAAAAACACTGTCAGTTTTTTTTACAGTCTGAATAAAAGCTCTAATTCTGCAGCACACAAAAAGGTTACAATTTAACCACATAGCTATTATGGCGTGCTCTATGCAGCATTATCGATGAAAACTCAACATGGAGTGTATCGATTAGTGACCTACTTAATGGCCTAAGTTGCATTTGTCACTCATTACTTACTTTAAGGTGTACTTTAATTTTATACTGACAAGGAGTAAAAAATGAACACACTTAAAAAGTTTATAACCGCTTTAACACTATCAACGCTAGGTTTTGCTTTTACCACTAGCGCTACCCCAATATATACTGAGTGGGATTTTATTGTTGACTCTGCTTTTACCTCATTTGCTTATACTGCAGGAGATGGAGCTACCAACGAAACTATGGACAATATATTACTTACTGCACCGACAATACTTGCTTGGGGTGATCAAGTATCACAAAGTTCTTTAGATATCTCTTCCGGTAGTCTTGGCAATATTACTGGCGATGACTTACCAAGTGGTACAGCAGTACAAACAGCTCTATTAATCCACAATAACATTTCTATCCCCGATGATTCTAAATTTTTAGATACTGCAACTTTAAGTACCTTATTACAACTTGTACCCGCTAATACTCCTTTTCCAGCACCGGTTCTAGGCAATGCACTTGCTTTCGATATTTTGTTTAAGGAAACACTTAATACCCCTGGTTTGTGTGGCGGAGTACCCTGTGGCAATGATATTTTTATCATGACTATGCCTCCAGGGGTTATATTTGACGGTTCTGAAGGTACCTTAAACCAACAATTCTCAATTTTTGAACATACCTACAACATTGAATTAAAATTAGTCAGTACACTCAATGGTACTGGTTTATCAGTACTGCATAATGACATATGTGATAGGGTCGCTGGTGCAGGTGCTGACTGTATTGGTTTAACCACTATTGAAGGCCAATCAAACGAATTTCAAGTTATGATGACCATTACCTATGTACCTGAGCCATCGACAATTCTACTATTGAGTTTGGCATTATTTGGGATTGTTGCCAGTATGAAAAA
>NZ_JABSOV010000221.1 GCF_013215345.1 Colwellia sp.
TTTTTCGCTATGGTTATTGGCTTAGCGAACACGCCCGCCAATGCACAAAATCAAAATCAAAATCAAAATCAAAATCAAAGTGTAGATCATTATGAAAAAGCGTTGAAAAGCTATAATGAAAAGGATTTTCCAACGAGCTTTATCCACTTAAAAAATACCCTAGGGGATAACCCCGATCATATCCCCGGTAAAATTTTAATGGGTAAAGTACTTTTACGAGATGGCCACTCCCTAAGGGCAATGTTGGAATTGCAAGAGGCATTAGATTTAGGCGCTGATATCGAGAATATATTGTCTCCTTTGGCTGAAGCATTATTACACCAAAACAAACCTCATCAGGTGCTTAACTTAGGTGATAACTACACCTTGAGTCAAGCAAATAGTACCCAGTGGCACATGCTCAAAGCGCGTGCTTACGGCATGTTAAAGCAGCCGATTCAGGAGCTAACAGAGCTTAAGATTTCCCTAAAGCAATCTCCGAACAATCCCAATGTCCTTAATAGTTTAGTTGGCTATTATATAAAAGTTGAACAGTTGCAGAAAGCAATTGATTTAATTGCTATTTCATTTGAAATGGATGGTGAAGATTACATCGCCTGGCATTTACAAGGGCAAATATATAAACAGCAAAATGACATAGAAAAAGCACGAGAGGCATTTCAAAAAGTGCTTAGCTTACAGCCTGACTATGTAGATGCTAAACGCAGCTTGGCGTCCATTTTTATTCTCCTAAAGGAAAATGAGCAAGCCTTGGCGTTAATTGAGCAAGTCTTAATCCAATCACCGCACGACCCGAGAGCAAAATTACTGAAAGCAAACCTATTAATGTCGGCAAATCAGGAAGAGTTTGCTAAGCAAATCCTCTACGATCTTAATAATCAAATAAGTTTAGTCTCAGAGCTGACATTGGTAGAAAACAACGAGATTATCTTTATTAACGGTTTGACCTCTTACCTATTGAAAAACTATGAAAGTGCGGTCAGGGAAATGGTGCAATATCTCTCTTACAACCCCGAAAACTTTCAAGCGGTTGCCGTTGCAGCCCATGCCTATATAAAACTAAATCAGCTCGGCTACGCTCGAGAGATACTCGATAAGCACAAAAAAAACATTCACACAGACTTAAATTTATCTATTTTGCTTTGTGATCTGTATATAGAAAACCGCACGCAAATGAAATGTGAAGAACTGCTGCCGATACTCAAGGCACAATACCCTAATGAAGCAACACTCTTGTTAGTTGAAGCACGTATGTTGTTTAGTCGCAATCATTTCGAACAAGCCATTGCGCTACTCACCCAGGCCAACAAAAAAAACCGTAACAATACCTTTGAAAGTGACTTAATCAATCTCTATATTAAAAATAATCAACCTCGAGCCGCGGGCTTACTGATTAACCAACTGTTAACCGAATACCCCAATAATGTTGAACTGTTAAATGCCATGGCTGCTGCCTTAATCAAGATTGATCAGCCACAACAGGCATTACAAGTGTTGGCACAACTGTTAAAACAGCAACCAGACCACCTTGCCGCTCGGTATAATCAGGCATCTGCTTTGCTGGAAATGCGTAAACCACAATTAGCGAAAAGTATTTTGTTGACCTTGATAAAGAAAAAACCCGATCACACCAGTGCTAAATATTTGCTGGCCAAAACAGAGGTGATTTTAGGTAGCGCTGACTCCGCAATTTACCAATTGCATGGATTACTAAGAATTGATGCTAATAATATAGCCGCGCAGGAAATGTTAATGGTACTACTAAAAAGTACCGGTAAATACGAGCAAGCGTTAGTAATATTAAACAGGTTACTTCGCCATGAATACCTGGCGCCAGATTACATCAAAAAACGCGCAGAAATTTATTTACTGTTAGGTGATAAAGCGCTAGCAAAGAAACAATTCAACATTTTATATGGTTTATGGTATGACGATGCCAAACATCTGATTATCCTCACTAATTTACAAAGGCGGTCGAATGACTTAGCTGGGGCGCGTGCAAGTATTAACCGAGCGTTAAACATCGCTCCGAATAAAAACGCGGTAAAATATGCGGATGCCAAGTTAAGTATTTACGAGCAAGACTTAGCACAAGCAAGCAAAAAAATAGCGTCTCTCAAAGGCGATAACAAAGCTAATTCAAGAATATTGATGCTCGAAGGTGACTTACAACTAGTCAATAAGCAAATAGGAAAAGCACAAGCTAGTTACTTGTATGCCTTTAGACTAAACAACAATAATGGCATGGCACTCGCGAAAGCATATAACTTGGCAATCAAGGGTGTGAAAAAAGATATTTTTGAGCAGCAACTTGTCGAAGCCCTCAACAAACAGCCGAGAAATTTTTACTATCGAAATATACTTGCTGATTTTTTATTATTGGAGCAGCGTTATAGTGAAGCAAAGCAGCACTATACTACTTTAATTAAGACCGCGAAATTGCCTAATAAAGCCGATGTACTCAACAACCTAGCCCATGTAAGTATGCAAGATGATTTAGATGCGGCGCAACAATTTTCGCAACAAGCCAGTGAGCTAAAGCCACGTTCTGCCGCTATTTTAGATACTTATGGTTGGGTGCTGGCCAAACAAAAATCATATAAGCAAGCGTTGAAAATATTGAGAGAAGCACAATCGATGAATGGTCGCGATCCGTCAATTAGGTATCACTTGGGCTACACTTTACATCACCTAGGGCGCAGTGCTGAGGCGGTTAACGAGTTACAAATATCAACGAATTACAAAAATAATTTTACTGAAAAAAAAGCCGCACAAGCGTTGTTAGCAAAAATTAATAAGACGTAACTCACTAAACATAATGGTTAACAACCCCATTGCACCTTAAAGCTTATTGGGGTTTATTTGATAACAAAATTAAGTGATTACCATTAGAGCTGTTAGTTATATTCCAAACGATGTTCATCGTCACTAAAGTCGTATTTTCAGTTCAATGGACAACATAGCGAATGTTAGCGGCGGATTGAGCTGATACGAGGCCGCGAACTCGTGCAATAGTACAGAGTCATCACCTTCGAATCCGAATTCGGTATAGTTATCGGAACCCGACAAAGAAGAAATAAACATTGTGTTGAAGTGGCCTAGTTAATTTGGCTACTTATTTATAGGTTTCTAGCTCGCTTAGGGGGCTTGGTGTGCTCAAACACAAAGGGTTTAATGTTGGAGGCCTTA
>NZ_JABSOV010000222.1 GCF_013215345.1 Colwellia sp.
CCTAATTCGCCTTGAATTCACCACGATAAATAGTCCGCTTCGGCCACCAAAGCGGTCGTTCACGCAATTGCTTTGGCATGACTTTAAAGTGCCATGTTGTCTTACCCCGTTTTCGTGGACACACTATAATTGGTGTAGAGATACAACCGGAGGTGTTTCATGGTAAAAGCCAAAAGTTATCAAAGGTACCCTGCTGAGTTTAAACGTATGGCATTACTCAAAGCTTCTGAGGACGGTGTTACCGCTAATAGTGTGTGAGAAGAGCTTGGGATCAGTTTTAGGCATATTAGTCCTTGGTTATTTTTATAATCAAAGAAGGCCACACACAGCCTTAAAATACAAAACGCCCAATGAAGTACATCAGGCGTTTTAAATTAAATTGTGTCAACCCATACTAGGACGGCTCAAACTAATACATATTAGAACTGATAGCTTACACTAAAATCAATTGTTCTAGCTAAGATGTATCGACCATTTGACGATAAGGTATCACGCGGGTCACCTTCTGTTAAACCCTCTTCATCAGTTAAATTACTTACTGATAATTGCATTTGTACTTCGTCAGAAAGGTTTATAATCATACCAAGGTCAATTTTCTCGTAACCCTCTAATATCGCCGTAGAAGTATTCGCTGAATCACTAAAACGATCATCTACTGCGCTAATCGTGCCATATAAGGTTGCATACATGCCATTATCAAATTCGATATCATAACTTGGTGTTATGCGTATTTGGTAGTTTGGTAGCCTTGGTGATTCATTGCCAATAATAGAAGAATCGCTATGCTCTGTGACTTCGGTTTTTTGCAAGGTAGCATTTAAGTTTATTGAAAAGCCATTGTCGTTGTAGTAATTAAAATCGATTTCTACCCCATAAGCTTCATTGGTAAATACTTCTGCTGGGTCACCCGGAGTTGCAACGAATGTATCGCCTTTAACTTCATTGAAAAAACCCGTTGCATATAGCTCATAGTTATCTGATGAAAACTTATAACCTAATTCAAACTGGCTAACATCTTTAATTAAATCTTCACCAGCTTGGTACGAACCAAAGTTATCTCTAAAGTCATCAAAGAAAGGCATTTTACTACCTTCACTAGCACGTATGAAAACACCCTGCTTTTTCGCAAACATCCAGTTGGCACCCACTGTCCATGCAGTGCTTGATTCATCGTAAGATACTGCTTTGGTAATTACACCATCTAAGCCTTCATCAACCGTGTATTCAATTTCGTGGTTTTCACGACGAAGCCCACCATCAATAGTTATTGCATCTGACACTTCATAAGAGGCAGCAAGGTAGAGCGCAGTGGTACGTCCATCGCC
Source organism: Colwellia sp. (assembly GCF_013215345.1). Classification (GTDB taxonomy): domain Bacteria; phylum Pseudomonadota; class Gammaproteobacteria; order Enterobacterales; family Alteromonadaceae; genus Colwellia. Next base: position 1,326 of record NZ_JABSOV010000222.1, read on the forward strand.
AATACTATTTATATCGTAATTCCAGCCACAGCTATCGATATTATCATTACAATCAATACCAGTAAGATTCTCGCCGCCGGGTGCAATGACATGATAAGACTGATTACCTAACGCCCACCAATCTTTCGCTGAAAAAGTAGAATTATACAAACCAGCGGTTACGCTACCCATATCAAATGTTTTGGTTAGGGCGAAATCATTGGTAAATGCTTCAATTTGCTTTTTAACTACCCAACGGCCAATTTGTTGTACATCAGTATCACCAGAGTATTCAGTACCAGTAGCACTACCGAATGCAGTGCTTCCATTATCAGCAACCGTTGATAGTTTAACCGGTGCTCCGTTTGGTACTAAACCATAGGTATCAGCATCTCCACTTGTATAAATGAAACGATCAACGAGTCCCCAACCATTATCTAATGTTAGGTTAATACTACCGCCAGATACAGAGCCATTCCAGCCACGTCCCTGACCAAAATCAACAGTTTCAGTGGTTTTATTGCCGTCAGGACCATACTGAATACTTGCTTGACGATTTAATGTACCAATTTGGGTAAATTGATTATCGACACCTTCAACATTTAGAGGTGTTGGCAAATACCAGGTGCCATGATCATCAGTTTGACGGGTATAGAGGTTAATTTTACCGTTATCTAATTCTTTCGTAATGTTGATGGTAAATTGATTGCCTTCTTCAGCATTAAAACCGGCATCGCGAACACCGGGTGAACTTTTAATATAGCCACCCATCATGAAGTACAGATCATCTGCAAGACTGCCGCTAACGACCGCGTCGACACGTTGTAAACCGTAGTCAGAAGTAGAGTATTTTATTAGACCTTCGGTATCCTCAGAACCTTCTTTTAATAGAAAGTTAGTAGTAAGCCCTGGTTGTCCATTACTTATCACTGGGTTTGTGCCACCACGGAGTGCTTCCATAAATTCTACTGTTTCATCTAATCGAAACAGGGTTGAATTTTCTAGGAAAGAAAGGGTTGGTGGTGGAAATATCGGTGCGCCTTGCAGTTGAACAGTTAAGAAAGGTGCATCTCCACCTCCGGGGAAGCCACGTACGAAAACGTTGGCACCTGAAACGCCACCTGAGCTTTCAGCCCAAACTCCAGGTATTGCTTTAAATAAATCAGCAGTACTTTTTGGTGCTAATTTTTTAATATCATCTTCAGAAAATGAGCTAACAGCAAAGCTAGCTTCTTCTTTAGCAACAGCTTTACCACTAAAAGTACCAGTAACGATAATTTTTTCAATTTTATCACTTTTATCACTTTTTGCTTTGCTAGCGACTTGTTCAGCAGCTAAAACATTATTTGCTTGGCAAAGCAATGCGATTGCAATGGTGATAGAAGATAGTTTGAAATTCTTAGTCATGTTTATGTCCCCTAATATGATAATAGCAGTAGCCTTATCAATTAATTATGTTGTTGATTACACTTTCCTACATTTCCTTACCCAGAATCAATATAGGCACGAATGCAAACGTTTGCAAGTTATTCTTGCAAACGTTTGCATTTTTATGTGGTTTCAATTGAAATACTTGCTAGTTATGCAATGATTTTTGAACATTTGCATTAATATGCTGATAAACTTTAAAGCATCATCAACCTAGGAAGTAAACACAATTGGCTAATGACAATAAATTAACTTTGGCAGGACTAGCACAGCTTGCCGGTGTTTCAACGTCAACAGTATCAAGGGCTTTGAATAACAATCCATTGATAAAAAAAGAATCTCGAGAAATCCTACAAGCTTTAGCTAAGGAGCATAATTTCAGTTTAAACAGAGCTGCAAGCCGTTTACGTACTCAAAAAACTAATGTTGTTGCTGTCATTTTAAATCTAATTGAT
>NZ_JABSOV010000223.1 GCF_013215345.1 Colwellia sp.
CTGAATATGTGCCAAAGTGCCTGTCGTTGTTTGCAATAGCGCTGTCATATTAATAGGTTTTTTTGATTTTCTAGCCATTGTAACTACCTAAATTCAGTACCTAAGCATACTGAGTAAATTAACAAAATAGAGTTCTATGAGTTTAACACTACTATACCGAGGAAAAAACGTCAGATTCTCAATGCAACTGACTAAATTGCATTGGTTGTCAGCAGTGTGCGCGTTTGCCTTGCTTTCAGGATTGATTGTCCACCTCATTGCCAGTAATAAATGGCAACCCAACGGTGAGCAATACCGCGTTGTATCACACGTTACTTATACGCCAACAATGATAAAAGATCAAAAAATTACCGCCTTAACCATCAAGCTAGCCGAATTACAAAGTCAGGTATTACGTTTAAATGCCCTTGGTGATCGCTTGGCGGATGATGCTAACATCCCGGCAAATGAATTTAATTTCAGCCAGCTACCAGTAAGTGGCGGACCTTCATCAGACACATTGCCAGTCAATAATAAAACGCTTGAGCAATTGTTCGTTGAAATAGAGCATTTTGAAAACAAGATAAATTACGAAGAAAAACAATTACAAATGCTTGAATCTTTAACCTTTGGTCACCATATACAAAATAATGCATATTTGTCAGGGCGACCAATCACTAAAGGTTGGTTATCCTCATATTATGGCGTGCGCAAAGACCCTTTTAACGGTAAGCCAACCCTGCATAAAGGCGTAGATTTTGCCGGTAAAGAAAATACCGCTATTATTGCTACTGCAGGGGGTGTCGTTACCTGGGCAGGTAAACGCTATGGCTATGGACAGTTGATTGAAATCAATCATGGTGATGGCTTAGCTACTCGTTATGGTCATAACAAGAATATACTGGTCAGTGTCGGTGAGGTTGTTAATAAAGGACAAGAAATTGCACGTATGGGCAGTACTGGTCGCTCTACAGGGCCGCATGTCCACTATGAAATATTACGAAATAATAAACAAATTGACCCAATTAAATTTGTTTATCGCAAAGGGAAGTAGCCGACTAATTCGTAAGTAATACGTTAAACGGTTATCATAATACATTCACTCAAGGTGGCGGAACAAGTCACTGATAATTCTCAATAAATGGTTTAAATAAGATGTTTGGAAATTTGTTAACAAAATTATTTGGTAGTCGAAATGATAGATTACTAAAGCAGATGGGCAAAGAAGTAACTAAAATAAATGCGCTTGAACCTGTTTTAGAAGTGTTAAGTGATGAAGAATTAAAAGCTAAAACCACTGAATTTAAAGAGCGTGTATCTCAAGGAGAAACCGTAGAGCAATTGTTAGCGGAAGCTTTTGCTGTGGTAAGAGAAGCCAGTAAACGCGTCTTTGGCATGCGTCATTTCGATGTGCAAATGATTGGTGGTATGGTACTTAATGACGGTAAAATTGCTGAAATGCGTACCGGTGAAGGTAAAACATTAACGGCAACCTTACCGTCATATCTTAATGCACTAACTGGTAACGGTGTGCATGTTATTACCGTCAACGATTACCTTGCGACTCGTGATGCTGATTGGAGTCGTCCTTTATTTGAGTTTCTTGGCTTAACTGTCGGCTGTAATGTTGCAGGCATGACCACTGAGGGTAAGCAAGCAGCATATCAATCTGATATCACTTACGGTACCAATAACGAATTTGGTTTTGACTACCTACGTGACAATATGGTGTTCTCACCACAAGAGCGTTCGCAAAAGCCACTGCACTTTGCCATTATCGATGAAGTTGATTCAATCTTAATTGATGAAGCTAGAACACCACTTATTATTTCTGGTCAGGCCGAAGATAGCTCAGCACTGTATAAAATTATTAATACTGTTGTGCCAACATTAGAGCAACAAGCAGAAGAAGATAAAGAAGGTGAAGAAAGCACCGGCGATTACACTATCGATGAAAAAGCTAAACAAGTTTATTTAACAGAACGTGGTCAAATTCATATCGAAGAGATCATGGTTGAAAAAGAGCTGTTAACTGAAGGTGATACTTTATTTTCAGCGGCGAATATAACGATATTACATCACGTTATGGCGGCGCTTCGTGCTCATAAGTTATTCTTAAAAGATGTTGACTATATTGTCAAAGATGATGAGATAGTTATTGTTGATGAACATACTGGCCGTACGATGGAAGGTCGTCGTTGGTCTGAAGGTCTTCATCAAGCAGTAGAAGCAAAAGAAGGCGTTAATATTCAAAATGAAAATCAGACCCTAGCTTCAATTACCTTTCAAAACTACTTCAGAATTTATCAGAAACTGTCAGGTATGACAGGTACTGCCGATACTGAGGCGTTCGAATTCAATCACATTTATGGTTTAGAAACCGTTATTATCCCTACCAATCAGCCAATGATTCGTAACGATATGGCTGATTTGATTTACCTAACCAGAGATGAAAAGTTTGAAGCAATCTTAGCTGATATTCAAGATTGTGTTAAACGCGGCCAGCCAGTACTTGTTGGTACTATTGCCATTGAAACCTCTGAGTTCTTATCTGATTTCTTAAAGAAAGAAAAAATTAAGCACAAGGTACTGAATGCTAAGTTCCATCAGCAAGAAGCTGAAATTGTCGCCGATGCAGGTAAAGAGGGTGCTGTTACTATTGCTACTAACATGGCTGGCCGTGGTACAGATATCGTTTTAGGTGGTAATTTAGATGCCATCATCGCTAAGTTAACTAATCCGAGTGAAGATGACATTGCTAAAGTTAAAGCGCAGTGGAAAATTGACCATGAGCGTGTGCTTGAGCTAGGTGGTTTACATATAGTTGCTACAGAACGTCATGAATCTAGACGAATAGATAATCAATTGCGTGGTCGTTCAGGACGACAAGGTGATGAAGGTTCAACACGTTTTTACTTATCAATGGAAGATTCATTGATGCGTATATTTGCCTCAGAACGTATTTCTAATATGATGCGTAAATTAGGTATGGAGCATGGCGAAGCGATTGAACATCCTTGGGTGACCCGCAGTATTGAAAATGCGCAACGTAAAGTTGAAGGTCGTAACTTTGATATGCGTAAGCAATTACTAGAATATGATGATGTTGCCAATGATCAACGTGGTGTTATTTATGAGCAGCGTAATGAATTATTAGATA
>NZ_JABSOV010000224.1 GCF_013215345.1 Colwellia sp.
GAGCGCATGCTACGCGATACGGCTAAGCAATATTGCCAAGAAAAGCTGATGCCACGTATTTTATTAGCTAATCGCCATGAAAAGTTTGATGTTGAAATTATGAGGGAATTTGGCGCACTTGGTTTACTGGGCGCAACCATTGAAGATAAGTACGGTTGTGCCGGTATTAACTATGTTAGCTATGGCTTAATTGCCCGGGAAGTTGAGCGCGTCGATAGTGGTTATCGCAGCGCTATGAGTGTGCAATCCTCATTGGTGATGCATCCTATTCATGCCTACGGCAGTGAAGAACAAAAAATGAAATATTTACCTAAGTTGGCAACGGGGGAATATATCGGTTGTTTTGGTTTAACTGAGCCAAATTCAGGTTCAGATCCCGCCAGTATGGCGACAAAAGCGGTCGCGGTTGACGGTGGTTATCAACTTAATGGCAGCAAAATGTGGATCACTAATTCTCCCATTGCCGATGTCTTTATTGTTTGGGCCAAGCTTGCCGGCGTTATTAAAGGCTTTATTCTTGAAAAAGGTATGCCAGGTTTATCAGCACCTAAAATTGAAGGTAAGTTTTCACTACGTGCATCTATTACCGGCGAAATCGTGATGGAAAATGTCTTTGTGCCAAACGACAATATGCTACCACATGCCAGTGGTTTATCCGGTCCTTTTGGTTGCTTGAATAAGGCGCGTTACGGCATTGCTTGGGGTGCACTCGGTGCTGCTGAATTCTGTTGGCATGGTGCGCGTCAGTACACTTTAGATAGAGAGCAATTTGGTAAACCTTTAGCGGCAACACAATTAATTCAGAAAAAACTAGCCGATATGCAAACCGAAATTAGCATTGGCTTGTTAGCTTGCTTACAAGCAGGGCGCCTGATGGATGCGAACAATTTAGCCCCTGAAGCTATTTCACTGATCAAGCGTAACTCCTGTGGCAAAGCGTTAGATATTGCTCGCCAAGCGCGAGATATGCACGGTGGCAACGGTATTAGTGATGAATTTCATATTATTCGTCATGTGATGAACCTTGAAGCGGTTAATACTTATGAAGGCACTCATGATGTGCACGCTTTAATATTAGGGCGAGCACAAACGGGTATACAAGCGTTCTTTTAACGCTAATTAAACTGCTGATTCTGGCTATTTGGCTTAAAGCCAGCTCTTGTGGATTTTACAAAGCTGTTACATGTTTTGAAACAAGTTAGTTATTGCCCAAAGAAAACCTTGTTATAAACTGTCATATGCATTTAAGGGCGCGGTAATCACTTAAAGTAAGTTATTGCGCCATTTTTTTTATTAACGACAGTCAGGGATAAAGCAATGATGATAAAGACAATTCAACCTAACTTGAAAAAAAAGTAACTGCAAAGCTAGCCGTATTTTCTACCTTAAGTTTATTGGCCTTTAGTGCACCACTTTTAGCCGGTTCACTCGACTTAACAGCACGTAGTGATGAAGATACTCAACAAGATGTCAACCTAAAGCCGGCACAAGTTATCGACTTTGCTGGCGTTAAAGAAGGTGACCAGGTACTGGATTTATTAGCCGGCGGTGGTTATTACTCTGAGTTATTATCTCGTGTCGTTGGTGATAAAGGTGCGGTTACTTTGCAAATTCCCAAGGCCTATCTTAAATATGCAGAAGAATCCTTAGAAATACGTCTTGCCAATAACAGACTAAAAAACGTTACCTATCTACTCAGTGAAGCGGATAACTTAAAGCTTGCTGAAAATACTTATGATAGTGCATTTTTAGTCTTGGGCTTCCATGACATGTTTTTTCAAGACAAAGGCTGGAATTTCACCGCCGATGAAGTGATGCCGCAAGTGCTTAAATCGCTGAAGTCAGGAGGCAAATTATTAGTTATTGATCATGATGCCGCAGAGAAAAGTGGTATTCGTGATGTTAAATCACTACACAGAATTGATAGCGCTTTTGTTAAAGCTGATTTAGAAAAGCGTGGCTTTAAATTAATTAAAACCTCTAAGTTATTAGAAAATAGTGCTGATGATCATTCTAAATTAGTTTTTGTGCCTGAGTTACGCCGCCAAACTGATCGTTTTGTGATGTTGTTTGAGAAAATCTAACCGAACTGACAAAAAATCAGTTCATCATGCTAATTGATAAAAATATGAATACCAAGCCGAGGCGGTTAAAGCGTGGCAGGTACTAAGTCAGTAATTTTTTATTACATTGTTCTTATGATATTGCCAATACTGGAGGTTTCAACATCCTTAAAAGTATGTGATATTTACGCATATATTTACTGATTTAGTTTTTAGGCTTATGGGAGCAATATTGAGAAAAGTATTAATTTTTGGTAATTCAGCCAGTGGAAAATCTACGCTGGCTAAACAACTTGCTGAGTCTGAACAGTTAGCGCACTTAGATTTGGATATGCACGCATGGCAGCCTACCAATCCACCGACGAGGAAACCGTTAATAGAAAGTGCCCAAGCTATTGAGCAATTTATGCAGCTAAATGAAAGCTGGGTTATCGAGGGCTGTTATAGTGATTTATTAGTGATAGCTGAGTCTGCAGCAACGGACATTATCTTTATGAACTTGCCCATTGAAGACTGTATTGTTAATGCCAATGATCGCCCTTGGGAACCGCATAAATATGAGTCTAAAACAGCACAAGATGCTAACTTAGCCATGTTAGTAGAGTGGATTTCTCAATATGAACTAAGAGATGATACTTTCTCAAAATCCGCTCACCTAGACTTTTATCAAAACTATGCAGGAATGAAGAAAATGCTGGCTAGCAATGTTGAGTGCATAGCTGAGCCTAGCAATAATTAGCAAGTTAAAGCAGGCGAGCAGTGATGAAAAAAAGATATCAGCAAAAGGGCTACTTACTGATTCGGAACTTCTTATCAGCAACAAGCGATTAATTCAGCCTATCGGACCAGTGATGCCTTTTTAAATAGCGAGCAACGAGATCTCTTGTTTAGCTTTATTGGCTCCGCTAAAGTTATGACTATTGTTAATGAGTTAATACCTCAGCAGCCTTGTTTCTTAAACACCCAGCTATTCTTTGATCCCGTTAATAAGCA
>NZ_JABSOV010000225.1 GCF_013215345.1 Colwellia sp.
TGTGCTTCGGCACACGAGAAGCCCGTTACGAAAGTAACGGGCTTTTTTCTGTCTGTTTTAAAATTCTATTTAGTGTAGCGACCATGACGCTGTGGCCCCACTGATCACATTCAATGCCGCGGCGCTTCAGCAGTAAAACGAAGTTGTGGCGTAGATGGTAAGCGTGTGGGAGTTCTTCTCTTTATGTGAGAGTAGGACCTTGCTAAAATTCTGTTAGCTAATAATTAATAAAAAAAACCGTATCTTACGCAGGATCTAATCCGGCTTAGGTGAAGTTGATGCCCTGCTGCTACGTAAATTATGCATGCATGTCCTAAGGTACAGTAAGTAAGTAATAAATGGATGGGTTTACATAATAGCTAATATTTATCTTTGCGGTTTCTTGTAATTGGCTCTTCGCTTCCTGTAGTGGAGTTATAACGCTGATAAAAATATTGAATGGCTCTAGTGTATTGATCAAGTTTTATAGCTTATTTTGCTACTTGAAGCTCTTATGTAGCCAGTAACAAATAGACATTAATTAGAAGAGTATTTCCTTAGCAAATATAAATTATTCGCACAAATATAGTGCGTGGATTGCCCTTATATCTTGCAAAAACGGACAAGTTAAGTATACTTGCGCAAACTTTTTAGCGTTAAAGCTTTTACTTTAAAAAACTATATGACATACGACTCACTTCGTATCTGTGTAAAATATATCTATGAAAAATACAATAACAGCAGCTGGGCGGAAATTTGCTTGGCAACAGATTGCTTTCATGGTCACAGTAGTATTGTTTTTAACGTTAATCATATGTTTTTTATGGGGATGGACCATTGCTAAATCTGCATTGATTGGTGGTTTTATTGCAATCATTCCTAATATGTTATTCGCCTATAAAGCTTTTAAATATGCTGGGGCACAAGCCTCTAGAAAAGTAATTGACTCCTTTTTTAGCGGAGTAAAATTGAAAGTGGCCTTGATGGCTTTATTACTAGCACTCGCCTTCAAATTTATAGTGCTGGTGCCAATGCCATTTTTTGCAATGTTTAGCTTAGTATTGTTTTTGCCCGCGGTAACCCCGCACCTATTTAAACACTAAGCCGTAATTGCTCATAAACAGAATTTACAAAATTTTAATTTAAACTTTAATCATTAGGAACATTAATATGTCTGCAGCTGCTGCTACTGAAGCAACACTAACCAGCCAAGAATATATTAAACATCATTTAACTAATTTAACGGTAGGTGAAGGCTTTTGGAGCTGGAACTTAGATTCGTTAGGTTGGGCGGTGTTTTTAGGCTTGGTCTTTCTTACTATTTTCCGTAGCGTTGCTAAAAAAGCAACGCCGGGCGTACCAGGTAAACTGCAATGTGCAGTTGAAATGGTAGTAGAATTTGTTGATGGCAGTGATAAGGACACTTTTCACGGTAAAAATGACCTTATCGCTCCATTAGCTTTGACTATATTTGTCTGGATTTTATTGATGAATGCCATGGATTGGGTGCCGGTAGATTTAATACCTTGGTTAATTAGTTTAGCTACGGGTATGGATATGGCTGATATTTATATGAAACCAGTACCAACAGCTGACCTTAGTACTACCCTTGCCCTAGCGGGTGGCGTATTCATTCTTATTATCTACTATTCAATCAAAGTAAAAGGCTTTGGTGGTTTTATGAAAGAGCTTTACACCCAGCCTTTTGGTCATTGGTCTTTATATCCAGTGAACTTTTTACTTGAAGTAGTTACCTTATTAGCGCGTCCTTTATCATTAGCATTACGTTTATTTGGTAACTTATATGCAGGTGAATTGATCTTCTTACTAATTGCGACATTGGGTCTATACCAATTACCATTGCATTTTATATGGGCAGTGTTCCACTTGTTGGTTATCCCATTACAGGCGTTTATCTTTATGATGCTAACTATTGTATACCTTAGTTTAGCGCACGAAGATCACTAGATTTTCTAGAGAAATTTAGAACAACGGAGGTTGGCCCGAGAGGGAGAGGCAGGAAGCCTAGAAAACTAATTCTTCAGGGAAGGATTTAAACGACGGAGGTCGCCCGAAGGGGATGGCAGGAAGCCAAATTAACTAATTTACTTTTTTAAACTTTAACTTTAAACAATCGGAGAAAAAAAATGGAAGATATTGGCTTAGTGTATATTGCAGCAGCATTACTAATTGGTTTAGGCGCTTTAGGTACAGCAATCGGTTTTGGTTTATTAGGTGGTAAATTCTTAGAATCTGCTGCTCGTCAACCTGAACTTGCACCACAACTACAAGTTAAAATGTTCATCGTAGCTGGTCTTATTGATGCTATCGCGATGATCGGTGTTGCAATGGGCTTATACATCTTATTCGTTGTACTCGGTTAATTTAGCCACTTTATTTTTTAAACGAATAATTGATTAGGAGGTACACAAATGAATATTAATGCCACGATTATTGGCCAGTTAATTGCGTTTGTCGTATTTGTAATTTTCTGTATGAAGTTTGTATGGCCGCCACTTATGGCTGCTATCGAAGCTCGTCAAGCAACTATTGCTGATGGACTTGCTGCTTCAGACCGTGCTGCTAAAGATCTTGAGCTTGCTCAAGAGAAAGCTACAGCTCAATTAAAAGAAGCTAAAGTTCAAGCTGCATCAATTGTTGATGCCGCTAAAAAACTTGAAGCTAAAATTGTTGAAGAAACTGCTAGCAAAGCACAAGTTGAGAAAGAAAGAATCTTAGCTTCAGGTCATGCAGAAATAGAGACTGAACGTAACCGAGTTAAAGAAGAATTGCGTGCACAAGTTGCCGTTCTTGCTATTGCCGGAGCCGAGAAAATTCTTGAGCGTTCAATTGATGCCGCTGCACATAGCGACATCTTAGATAAACTCGTTGCTGAACTTTAAGAGGAAAGAGCTATGTCTGAATTGACAACTGTCGCTCGTCCTTATGCTAAAGCAGCGTTCGAATTTGCTGTTGAAGCTAAAGCAATTGATAGCTGGTTAACCCAGT
>NZ_JABSOV010000226.1 GCF_013215345.1 Colwellia sp.
CGACATCCATATAGATAGCTTGATTGCCGGTGACGTTGTTACGCTACCTAATTTTGACGCCGCACTTAATAGCGAATGCCTCACTTCATAACTACGCCTCAAGCATTAAACCCTTTGTGCTTGAGCACACCAACTCGCTAACGCCCCCATAGCAAGTTAGAACTCTAAGTTAGTATCCGGAATCACTTAACCACTACACAAATTGATACGTATACTACTCCTCTTGATATCTTTCATCAGCTTCGTGTGCTTCAAATAACATAGTAAGTGAATGACTATTATGGCCCTGGATAGGTAAATATTAATATTTCCACCAAAATACTTAAGTACTTTTTAAAGATAATAGTTCACTAATTCGATAATTTTGGCATTAGGGAATACTTTGACTTGGTGTACTTCAGGCATAGTCCATATTTTAACTTCTGGACGTCAAAGCACGCATCATAAATCCTAGAATAATGATTATCAATAATATTTATATGGTACGTATGGCCACGGTTTTAAGCTTACAACAAGCCAGAAATAAAATGGTAATGCAAATAATAATGGTTTTCATTTGTATACATATGTACGAAAATGTATAGTAGTGCAAAAACTCCAGTACATATAAATATTAAGGGTAAACATGAAAATTAAACACGTTTTTGCACTCTCTTCATTAGTTTTGGCCATGGGCTTCCCTGCTTATGCCGAAGAAGTACAGGCTGAAGAAACTGTTGAAAATACCAACAAAGAAATTGAAAAAATACAAATTGTTGGCGTTCGTTCCGATCGAGTAAGTAAAGGTGCCACTGGTTTAACAATGGAATTGAATGAAACGCCACAATCAATTAGCGTTATCAGCTCTGAGCAAATTAAGAACTTCGCGGTTAATAACATTGATGATGTACTGCAAATGGCGACAGGTATTACCGTAGAACGCGGTGAAACTAACCGCACCAGATATACCTCTCGTGGTTTTGATATTAAAAGTACACAAATTGATGGCATTGGTCTACCTAACGGCTGGGGTCTCGTTACTGGCGCTATGGAAAGTTACGGCTATGAAGAGATAGAAGTCATTCGTGGTGCTAATGGTCAATTAACGGGGGTCGGTAATGCTGCAGGTACTATTAACTATGTACGTAAACGTCCAAGCAATGAAAATGAAGCGGAAGTCGGTTTAACACTTGGCTCGGATGATCTTCAACGTTTACAAGCAGACGCTTCGTTTTTATTAACCGAAAGTGGCAGTTGGGCGGCACGTATTGTTGCTGTTGCACAAGACTCAGGCTCATATCTTAATGGTTTAGCAGACGATCGTACATATCTCTCGGCTGTAGTTGATGGACAACTTACAGACAACTCAACACTAGCCTTTGGCGCTTCATACCAAGATGCCAATAGTGATGGTGTTATGTGGGGCGGCTTACCACTAGCCAATTCCGACGGCACGCAGGCAGACTTTGATGTGAGTACCAGTCCAACTCAAGACTGGACTATGTGGGACACTCTTAATATCAACGCTTTTATTGAATATGCTTATACCTTTGACAATGATTGGGAAATAAAAGCAACTTATAATAAACAAGATTCTGAAGACCAAAGTAAATTACTTTATGTTTATGATCCTCTTGGTGCTTTCGACAGTGAAACTAATCTGGGCTTAATAGGTTTACCAGGACGTTATGACTCTGAATTTAGCGCTGACTTGTTTGACTTAACCGCAAAAGGTCAATTCAGCTTATTTGGCCAAGACCATGAATTAATGTTTGGTGCCAGTACCTCTAAAAGCACTGCGACTTCCTTTACCAATGCTTCCATTGCAGCATCACCTTATTTTCCAAATCAGGGTTCTACCGTAACATTCACTCCGGCTTTTCCATATCCGACAAACTCTATTCCTGAGCCTGAATGGCTTGATAAAGCTAAATATTCTGATCTAGATGTAACGCTGACACGCCTATTTGGCTCAACAAAGTTAAATATAAGCGATGATTTATTTATCATAGCCGGATTTAATGCCATTGATTACAGCCGAAAAGGTTATAACTCTGGTGGTGCTGTAGATAATGATGAAAATGAAATTAGCCCATACCTAGCGGCAACCTATTCGATTACTGATGATATTAATGCTTATGCAAGTTACTCAGATGTGTATCAACCACAAGAACAGTATGATTACGATGGCCATTTCTTAGACCCAAGTAAAGGTGTTAACTACGAGATAGGTGTAAAAATACAATGGTTTGATGATAACTTACTCGCGACCTTTGCTATATTCAGTGCTGAACAAGACAATATAGCCGTTTTTGCCGGTATCAACGACCTAGGAGACTATTATTATGAAGGCACAACAATGGACTCAAAAGGTTTTGAGTTGGAAGTTGTTGGCCACTTAACTGATAACCTTAATGTTACTTTTGCTTACACAAACTTAGCAATAGAAGATGAATTAGGCCAAAGTACCAGTACATGGGAACCAGAAAATTTGGTTAAGTTCTCAATAGATTATACCTTACCGCAATTACCTGAATTAATGATGGGCTTAGGTGGTAAATGGCAATCCAAAACAGAGAATGCTGCTGCAACAGTTAAACAAGACTCATACATACTTGTTAATGCTTTTGCTCGTTGGAATGTATCAGAGAGTCTCTCAATACAAGCAAATATTAATAATATTACCGATGAAAAATATATCACTAGTTTAAAGAATATTGGATTTTACGGCGCACCTACTCAAGGGAGTGTTAACGTAACGTATAGCTTCTAAAGGTAACAGCTAATCATAAGCGCACTAAATTAATAGTCTAGTGCGCATTGGTCTTGCCCCAAAAAGCTCCTCTTCTAATTTAAATGCTTTTATTTATTTTTACCCAAAGCTTTACTCAATATTTAGCATTCGATTAAGTGCCCAATCTAAAAAGCAGACATTAGAATCATCTATGCTTTA
>NZ_JABSOV010000227.1 GCF_013215345.1 Colwellia sp.
AATGCTGTAAACAGATAATGAGCTGATGGCTAATAAAAATAATAAGGCATGATCAAATTGGGCAATTTGTATATTCGGCGCAAAGGGAATAATGGCAAAGCCTAACAATGTCATGATCATCACTATCATAGGCGAGATAATAAATAGCACCTTGTCAGCAAAAGGCGGGACCCAATCTTCTTTGGTGAAAATCTTTATCATATCGGCAACGACTTGCAGTAAACCAAAGGGGCCAACACGATTTGGTCCTAATCTGTCTTGCCATAAAGCCAGTACTCTGCGTTCTAGCCAAATACACCAAGCGCCCAACAAGAGCAAAACGATTAAAATAATCAATGGAGTTAACCAGCTATCCATTTGTATCTCCATTAGCATTTCTATCAGAGTGATTAGATGCAACTCTATGCTCTAGCCGAGTAGTCCAAGCAGCTAACATGAAGAGCAAAACGATTAATATGATTAAGGGCGTTAACCAGCTACTCATTTGCATCTCCATTAGCCTTGCCAGCAGAGTGATTAGATAAAACCTGCTTGTTAGCTCCCAAGCGCATGAATTCAGTAAAGGGTACTAAAACAACTTTGTCTGCCAGAGTATTATTAATAAGCCAGGGCAAAGAAATATTATAATTATTAGAGGTTATGGTGAGGTTTTCACCAGATTTAATGGCTAAATCGTTTGCTTGCTTTTGATTAAGTGAAATTACCGGCTTAGGTGTTAGTTGCTGAATACTTGACGAGTATTCGCTAAGTTCGTCATTGGTATAAATATGATGTTGAGGACAAATACTTATGTTAGTTAATGGCTGACTTGGTGAGTCTATTTGAGTCGCAGGTACTTCAGACTGTTTTGTATTGAGACCGTCAAATATTTTAAAGCCTAAGTTTAAGTCTAAGTTCAAGTCTAAACCTAAGTCCACCTCATCTTGAACGCCTGATTCATTTAAGGTGTTACTTAAGGTTTGACTTAAGGTTTTATTCACCGCTTGATTTGAATTCCATTTAGGTGACCAGACACCAGTCACTGGCGTGGTTATTTTATGTTGGCTATTATTCAGTGTTTGTTGTCTAAAACCAGCAACCCCTTCCATGGAAAAAGTTAAATTGGATTTTTTATCACGTTTAGGCGCATATTCTTTAACATCTATGTTAGCAAAAAAAGCTGTTCGAGCTGATGAACGCATTGGTTGGCGAGCGACGGTAAAGTCACTTTTATCAGCGGTGTAAAATTGCACTATTGGTTGTAAAAGAGGGCTGATATCTTGAATGTAGTGATAAAGGTTTTGCTCATCATCGAGCGAGTTATGTTGTGCAAGCCATTGCACAGGGGTTTGTCTCATTTCACTGGCGGGCATAACGGCGTAAGCACGCTGTAATCTAGCTTCATTATTTAAGAAGCTGCCATGTTGTTCAGCAAAAGAGGCGGCAGGCAAGACTAAATCTGCCATTTTAACTGTATCCGTAAGGATATGCTCAATAACAACAATATGCTTAATTGTATCTAAACATTCGCTTAGTTTTTCATTTGAGCAATACCGGTATAAATCAGTTTCCATAATGATAAGTAATGTCGGCGACTTAGCTTTGGTATTTTCTATAAAGCTATCAACATCATGATCAGGCTGTGTTAATAAAGACAGCCCTAAGGCATTAATAGCCGATGTTGCACAATAAAACCCTGAGTTTTCTTTTTGATCTTTTAATAAAATACTTACCCTTAAACAAGCTGATAATAATGCAAGGTCAAAACTATGGGTGCCAGTGATTAGCAAAGGCTTATTAGCGGCAAGTAATTCATTGGCGATAGTTATGGCGATGTCAGAAAACTGTGTATCTGAACTCATTGTTTCAGAAGAAAGTGTTTTAGCATCTTTAGCAGTTAGGTAAGCTTCAATTTCTAACAGTAATTCAAGCTGTTTATTAGGGGCTAAGTTTAGGTTATGTTTTGCCACATCCGCTAATTTAGTTTCATGAGTATTGATAATAATAAGCGGTGATTTTTCATCTTGACTGATATTTCTCACGGCTTCATCTTGCCAATGTTTTATCCCCATTTTAGCCGCTTTAGCAATGCCGGCATTTTTAGTCATTTGTCTTATCGATAAGGCTACTCTAGGTGCGGTTTGCGTTACATCTTCACCCACTAAAAGTACCGCATCACTTTGTTCTATGTCATTAAGAGAAACTAAAGAAAGCTGATTACTTTTATAGGTTTTAATTAATAACTGCAGTTGACTTAATTCGTCACTGGCTATGCCCGCATAAAAATTACTGGCGCCTACTAACTTATGCAGCGCAGCATTATTTTCAATGGATGAGCGGGCAGAGCCAATACCTACGACTTGCGCATCAGCTTCTTTGAGCCATTGGCTTAATTGACTATGTGCTTTTTTATCATCCAAAACATGGGTTTGTTGGCTTTGATGGGCACGAGACCATACTTGGGTTAATTTACTTTCTTGATTGACATGTTGATAACCAAATCTGCCACTATCACCTAAAAAATGGCCATTTTTTTCTGCATTATATCGATTGTTTATCTTGCGTATGATACCGCCGCGTTCAGTGACATAAGTATTACAACCGACACTGCAATGGCTACAAATTGAGGGGGATGACTGAAGATCCCATTTGCGAATGTAGTGCTGGCTAAACGGTTTATCGGTAAATACGCCGGTTGGGCATACTTCA
>NZ_JABSOV010000228.1 GCF_013215345.1 Colwellia sp.
GAGGTATTGGTAATGGTGAATTCATGTGATTCGTTCATGATTAAATGAGCTTGTGCTAACTCGCAACTGCCCATTTGGTTTAATGCAGGAATTTCCTCAACAATAACATCTTTCACTAAATCAGCTTCAATGGTGAAAGTATTATCATCTGCTGCCATTACCGCAACACCCAAACAATTCATGTTGTTATCGCTTAACATCATGCGATCGCCTACTGTCCAACTTGTTGATGTGTAAGTATCGCCATGGTTTAAGGTTTTATAGTTTTTGCCAAAGTTAGTTTTACCCGTTGTACTATTTATCCAGAATAGTGAAACTGGTGTATTGGTAGTATTAGTAAAGGTAAAGTTAGTTTTACTGGCATCAAAATAGCGCGCATATTGCTGGACTAAATTACAACTGCCAATGGTATCAGCCGCGGGTATTTGTGCTGCTGTTGGCGCTACTGTTTCAGAATTTTCCAGCATGTATGCTGCAAAGCCTGACTCTGTACGTTGTACAACCCCTTTAAGTGCCGTTACATAGGCATTATTATTGCCTGCTTGTAAGGCCGCGGTAATTAGCTCCATCTCGCTTTTATGCTGTTCAGCTAAGTAACGCATGGCAAAATAACCCCATTGATATAAATTATCGTACTCATAACTCATAAATAGGATGTTATATAAAGGGGGGATGGTTTCACCTTTTAAGGTGTTTAAGGTACGGGTATGATCTTTACCCATGGCCATATACTCCGCTAGGCCTTCAGACCAAGCAACGTTATAGTCAAATGAACCGTATGAACCTGATTTTATATAACGACCATCAAGGTAATGAGTAAACTCATGTCTTAGGTTATATATTTGATCAATGTACTGGCATGAACCACCAAGCCAAGAGTCAGGGCATTGCATGGCAATAAAACGTGCTTGGTTACCTTCAGCTGTTGGTGTGCCTTCTAAATACATACCACCGTTATCAGTACTTATGCCAAAAAATTCGCCGGCATATTTTTCATAATCTTCAGGGCTAGCAAAGGCAACGACTTCAATGTGCTCATTTAAATCGCCAGCAACAGGTGTGCCTGCAGTATTAAAGAAGGCATGAAATTCACTTTCTTGTAGTGCCATATCAGCACATGATTGCGCAAGAGTGGCTGGGCTAATTGTACCTTGTGCACGTATGGTAATGTTATCAGTACAAGCATGGCTTACCGTTAAAATATCTTCTACGTTAGGTGGCACAATACAGCTACCAAATAAGGCATCGCCTTCTCCACAGCTACGCCCGGCATTCTCTAAGTAGTTCTTAGTCACAATAATACTCGCCGTTTCTTGTGAAATGTCAGCAATGACTTTACCGTGTGCTTCTAAGATAGTGCTGTCAAAACGTGTTTTGGCTTCATCGGTAGCAACAGTTGAAATTTTACCCATGGCATTAAAAGAATGAGGCATTATCCATTTTCTGTCATCTTCCCCAGACCAGCGCATATCAAGTGAAGTTTCACCTAAAAATACAAATGAGCGCATCACCGATAATACCTCTAACATATTTTCGTTATATGTGGCTTTAACCGCAGCATCACCATAATAAGCGGCAGAAGCTATAGCACCCATTAATGCCATAGTGGTATCGCCGCCATTGCTGATGGAAAATGGATTGCTTTGTAATGAGTAGTATTGAATAAGGCCTAATAAATGTGGTAACTGATCTTTATAAAATACCGCGCCAGAGTAGCGCTCTAAGTTTGTTAATGCATAAGCATAACCTTCTTGTATGACGCTGCCCGCAGGGCTGACAAAATCGGTCATTTGGGTAACGGCTAATAATGCAGTACTTAAAGCTTGTGCTTCTGAGTCCGTCATCTGCTCAGCATAATATTTATAAGAGGCCAAAAAGTATAATAATTGGTTTAGATCCGGATCGGCTAAATCATCTGCTTCAGCAAGATAATGAATAGCGGCTGCTACATCGGTAATAGGGTCTTCATCAGCGCCAGCAATTGCTGAAAAGCCACTATAGCTTGTAGCTAAAATACTGGTAACAGTAGCGCCATACTGGTCTTTAGAGCTAATAAGGGCAGCAGGTACTTCAACAAATGTACTGGTTGGGTAAACAATATAATCACCCATAGGTGCTGGCGGCTCTGGAATATCACCACCGCTAATGTTAACAATTATACTGGTTTGTTGAATGTTGCCACCAATGTGGAAGTAACGTTTACCAGCATGTGATACAAATGAAATACTCTCATCGTTGCTCTCAGGGTTGCTACTACTCGCTTCAACATCGCCGTCTCCCCACCAAGTACCTGGGTAAAGGCTTATATCAGCATCAGAGCCAGTAAAAGTACCACCAGAAGTAGTAATGGTTACATCGCTATTATCATAAGGAACATCGACAAATAAGTAATGGCCATAATCGGTAATACAGTGCATTTCGTTAGCTGGAACTTCGCCTTGACGAGGCAATGTTTTCTCGCCACACATTTCTACAGCTTGTACATTGGCGATATTCATCGACAGTAATAGTGCGCTAGCAAGTAGCGACTTTTTAGGTAATATTTTCATTGTGAGACCTGTTTCAATTTTTGTTGTTTTTAATTAATTTTTTTAATTGATTTATATTAGTTTTTATAGTTTTCAGGTAGGTGCATCGATGAACCAAGAAAGCTGCCCAAACAACTTCCTCGGTTAATAAAATACATTTCTTATTGCTAAATACATTGCATATTTAGGCGTTAACTTAAATGTTAAGTTAGGTGTCAACTCAGCGGTTAACTTGAGGAGTTACTTAGCTTTACGACGGCTATTAGCAAAGGCTAAACCCGCTAACATTAATAATGCCGCAGATGTCGGCTCTGGAATTGAACTTGTGCTTACGTTAACTGAACTTGCACCAGAAAAATCTACAGAGTAAGGGGCTGTTTCACCAAATTCATCAAA
>NZ_JABSOV010000229.1 GCF_013215345.1 Colwellia sp.
CATGGCGTAATGAGTTATTATCACTGTTGATTACTGAGGATATTATTCGCCGTTTTGTAGTTTTTACTGATAATTTTGCTCAGGGCCTACTGGCTTACGATCATAGCCCCTTTATTCAGCCTAAAGTGAAGTTCTCTATTGATGAGCAATTGCCGAATGTTGATGGCCAGCAAAACGTTTGGCAGTGGGACAGCGAAACAAGTAAGCGCTTTGATTTATATGTCGACTTATTGCGTTCAGTTGATAGTTCTACGCTAGTTAAATGGTATGTTGATCTAAAACCGTTAATTGATGAGGCATACAGTGAACTTGGCTATGAAGATGACTTCACTTATACCCTGCAAGATGCCATAACACGAGTGCTAGATATGGAACTACCTAAGTCAGCGATGAATGTTACGCGTACCAGTGTTATGTATAAGTATGACGACCCTCAACTCGAAGCTTTAGATGATAGTGATAAACTGCTATTACGTATTGGTAAAGAAAATTTATTAATCATTAAATCGGTATTATTAGATGTTAATGAAAAGCTGGCGAAATAAGCTAATTTGACTAACTATTTTCCATATAAAGATTAAAAAGCAAGCAGTTGGTAATGTTTTACCAACTTATGCTTGCATATCTAGCAATGTTTAGCGATAATTCGCGCCGCTTTAAGACGTTATTTTTAAAGCCTCTATGGTGACCCTTTCGGTCCCCTCGCAATGATACTCTGTGAACTCGGCCAGGTCCGGAAGGAAGCAACCGCAGCAGACGACTCATGTGCCGAGGTGTGGCTGGTTGGGTCGCCACCCAACCCCTCTATCTTGTTATAAACTCACTTAGTTCACATGCATAAATTCAAGTGCATCAGCGATAGCTTTTTTTACTTTAGATTCCATCTCGAAACGCTCTGATGGCGGCAAATAAAAAGCCATATCAACTTCATGGCGAATATAACGTGTTGGCAATTGGTTTAATACCACACAGGTTAAGTCTGCTATAAAATCTTCATTATATTTATCATCAAATCTTGCTTTGACAAAGTGTTGTACAACTAACTTTTCATAATAGTTGTGAATGTCATCTGAAATCTTCATAAAACCCCTTTATATATTGCAGTAAATAGAACATATATAAAGAGTAACCTTAGTTAAAACAAAATGCGAATATATAAGGTTAAGCTTTGCTTGCTATCTTAGGCTTTTCTTTTCAGCAAGTTTCATTTTTTGTTCTATGGCTGAAATAGCCTTTCGACAACGTCCAAGGCGTTGGTGTAAAGCAAGGACTTCCTGTGAAAGCTTGTCAATATTACTCGCTCTACTTCTCATACGCTGTTGCTCTCGTTGACTAATCATTTCCATTAGCCTTCTTTCGAACTCATGATGCTCGATCAGTTGCTGATGCAGTTGATGACTTGAAAGGAGAACATTTTTTGCCATTTTATTGTAAATGTCATTTTGCTGTAATTGCTTTACTTGAGCCGATTTTACCCGAACTTTCTTCCTAGCGTCAAAACTAACCTGGGCAGCTTGATGCATTGCTTGGTTGGCCTGTATCGCCTTCATTAAAGCTGAAATTTGCTCTTCTATGCGTTGTAATGATGACAGCGCAAACTCTGCTCTGTTAATGTTGTTAGCACTTGAGTTGTATAGTCGAGAAAATTCGTTTAATCGCTTGGTAACTTCTTTAGCGTAGGGCGAAAATTTATCACTCTCAGTGTGAAAGAGATGTTTAGAGAATAGATTGTTATTTTCTATAAGGTAATGAGATTTGTTTTTGGCGTTTAACTGGTCAATTTTCTTTGTTTGTACAGATAAATGCTCAAGTAGCGTTGATAAACGCTGAATAGCTATTTGTTGTCTGTTATTGGTCATATAGTGAGCGATTATGTCGTGTGGCGTCTAATTATAACGTAGTTGATGATAAAGCTGAACTGTATCTAGCGCTTAAGTAAATAGTGGCATATGGCGTTCAATAGAAACTTTTAATATTAATAAAGCGCCACTTTGTAATTATAATTGTACATTGTGTTTTTTTTATGTATGTATGTATTTGATTTTATGTATATTATCTTTGTTTTATTTGTTGTTTTTTTTATGGTGTTAATTTCACGAAAGTAAAATTATTTTTGTTAAGTATATGTTATTTAATGTTTAAATGTTTTTTGCAGTAAAACTGTAAATTTAGAATGATGTGTTTTTATAGAAATGCACTTAATATGAATTTTTATTATTTAAATAAGGTGTGTTTAGTAAGTAAACTTATATTAATCAAGTTGTTATCTGTGTACTTTTGTGGTGGCGTGAATAAAAATCCCGAGGTGTAACCTCATGTTTCGGTATGTGTCAATATGTGTTGAATGTTACCTCATTGTTACCATTTGGTTTTATTTGTGTTGACGATTCCAGCAATTCCCGTTTAATATTCTTGTCGACAGATCAGATCATACGATTTGATAAAAGATAAACGAGGCAGTATAGCCTTGAGTCTTTTTAAAATAAAAACAAACAAATAAACAACCAAATCACCTAGGTGATCCAGGGAGTAAACATGTATAACAACTCAACTGTAACAAAAGCTTTTAATATGAAAAGTAAATCTTTTAAGCGTTCTTTAATTGCTGTATCAGTATCAGCTATAGTCGCAATGAGTACACCAGTATTAGCTAATAATGCTGCAGGTTCTATTTATGGTAAAGCTATAAGTGGTACCGAAATCACTTATAAAAATATAAAAACGGGTGTTTCACGTACTGTAACTGTTAGTGAAACAGGACGTTTTAAATTAAATAGTATTGCCCCTGGTAATTATGTTGTTAGTGATAATCTAGGAAATAAGCAAGCTGTTACTGTTGTAATTGGTACCG
>NZ_JABSOV010000023.1 GCF_013215345.1 Colwellia sp.
TCCAGATGATCCGAGTAAAATAAAATTAAAGCCCAGTACTTTAGAAGATACCCAGGTAATTAAGCCAAATATGCATATTTGGCCCAGTGAAAAACAAGCATGGTTTACCTTACCAACAGATTTACCTTGTCATGAAAAGCAGCCTTTTTGATTATTTAGCCGTTTAATGGTTAACTGTAATTTTGTGTTTGTGGTGTAAAGTTAAAAATCGAAGGGGTTAGTTATGACTGAGCATAAAAAGATATCTATTTCACTGGTGTTAGGCAGTGGTGGTGCTAGAGGTTTAGCCCATATTGGTGTTATTCACTGGTTAGAAGAGCATGGCTTTGACATAGTCTCTATTTCTGGCTGCTCCATGGGAGCTTTGATTGGCGGTATATATGCTGCGGGTAAACTTGATGTTTTTGAACAATGGGTTAGGGACATCAATAAAGTCGATATTTTAACTTTACTTGATTTATCTTGGCAAAAAAATGGTCTCGTTAAAGGTGATAAAATAATTGCTACGCTCACCGAGTTAGTGGGTGATATCGCTATTGAAGATCTGCCGATAAAATATACCGCCGTAGCTGCTGATATAGCTAATGAAAAAGAAGTGTGGCTAAGCTCTGGTCGTTTATTCGATGCTATTAGGGCCTCTATTTCTTTACCGCTATTTTTTACTCCTTTTCATTACAATGGTGTAGATCTTATTGATGGTGGTGTGCTTAATCCAGTACCTATTGCACCGATCTTTAGTGATCATACTGATTACTCTATCGCGGTAAATTTAGGTGGTAGCGTCAAAATCGTAAATACTGCTGATAAAGATACCGCTGTTATGGCTAATCAGCCAACAAGTAAAGTAAGTAACTTCTTAGCGCGCTTTAAAAATAAGATTGTGAAACATAATGCCAACGAGTGGGGCGCATACGATATTGCTAACCAAGCATTTGATGCCATGCAAAGTACCATTGCTCGGCAAAAGTTGGCGGCATACCCGGCCGATCATTTTGTCGAAATAGCGCGTAATGCCTGCGGTACCTTAGAGTTTCATCGAGCAGATGAAATGATCAAACTTGGTTACGATACTGCAAAGGAAAGTTTGTCAGCTTTAGTTGCTAATGATATTGCGATATCAAACTCGAGTGTTAAGGAAAAGTAATTATGTTAAATGGCATGCATCATGTAGCAATTATTTGCTCCGATTATCAAAAATCGAAAGACTTTTATACCCGTATCTTAGGCTTAAAAGTGCTAGCTGAAAATTATCGAGCAGCGCGTGATTCTTATAAACTTGATTTAGCCTTGCCTGATGGCACACAAATAGAGCTTTTTTCTTTTCCTAATTCTCCTAACCGGCCAAGCTTTCCTGAAGCTCAAGGACTTAGGCATTTAGCCTTTAATGTTGAGAGTGTCGAACAGGTTTGTCAGTATTTAACAGGTTTAGGTATTGACGTTGAGCCGATAAGAGTGGATGAATATACTAATAGAAAGTTTACTTTCTTTAGTGATCCCGATGGTTTACCGTTAGAGCTATATCAGCAAAGCTATTTCAAATAAATTAAGTCAATTAACTTAATTTAAATATGTAAAGTATGCATGATCAGCATGCATACTTCGCAGTGTAAAACGTTACTACAAAACAACAAGGATGGTTATGATTAAGAATTTAGTGACGCTAATGATTGTCGTTATATTGATAACATCAGGCTGTGTGGTCATTCCAGAAAAAGATTTTACCGCAAAATACAAGTGTGGCTTATCAACGGATAAAAAAGTTTTGAAGTTTGTTAACTTACTTGAAAATGATAATAGTTTTTATGCTTGGAATGATGAGATATTAGCAGTAATAACAGTCCCTACCTCGGCTATCGTTTCCGGAGTTTATGTGGCAGTACATAATACTTACCACTTTGCAGAAGAAACAATTAAGTGTTCATACCCCCTCTAATAGTAAAATAAAAAGGATATTTAGATGAGCTATCAAGAAGTGCTAAATTTTTGGTTTAAAGAAATAGAACCTGCTAATTGGTGGGTTAAAGATAGTGCTTTTGACAATACCATAACGGAAAAATTTCTTAGTATTCATAATGCTGCAAAACACTGTGAATTAGCATCTTGGCGAGAAACAGCACATGGACGATTGGCTGAAATTATTGTTTTAGACCAATTTTCCCGAAATATGTATCGAGATACGCCCCAAGCCTTTGCCTGTGATGGTATTGCCTTAGTACTAGCGCAAGAAGCGATTGCGGTCGGTGCCGATAAAGCCCTCAACCCAGTAGAGAAGAGTTTTTTGTATATGCCTTTTATGCATAGCGAGTCATTAGTCATCCACGAAAAAGCACTAGCGCTTTATCAGGCTAATGGCATCGATAGCAATGTTGACTTTGAAATAAAACATAAAGAAATTATTGAGCGCTTTGGTCGTTATCCGCACCGAAATAGTATTTTAAACCGACAGTCGACGGCTGAAGAAATTGAATTTTTAAGCCAACCTAATTCCTCATTCTAACTATATTAATGTCAATAATAAGCAGGATTTATGTACCAATTATATTATTATCCGTTGAATGCCAGTATGGCACCTCATATGATACTTGAAGCGCTACAAGTTGATTATCGTTTAATTAAAGTCGATAGAAAAAACCAAGAACAAAAGTCGAAAGAGTATTTAGCCCTTAATCCAGCAGGTAGAATACCGACGTTAGTTAAGGGAGACTTTGTTCTGTTTGAAAGTGCAGCAATTTGCCTTCATCTTGCTGAAATGCATTCAAAGACGCAATTAATCCCCCCAATAGGTGATGACAGTAGGGCATTACATCATCAATGGATGATGTATCTTACTAATACCCTGCAAGCTGAGTTGATGGTCTATTTTTATCCTGAAAAACATTGTCAAAGTGATAATGCTACAGCAGAAATTATTAAAGCCCAGCAAAAGCTTATTCACCAATCACTGTCATTGTTAAATGATCAATTAGCAAAAAATGAACTAGCCGATATAGACTATTTAGTTGGTAATAAAATAAACGTATGTGATTACTTTTTATTTATGTTACTCATTTGGGCTGATGAACTAGAGGAACCACCATTAAGGTATGTGCACCTTAGACGATATTTAAAGCACTTAGCAAAACAGCAGGCTATTATCACAGTATGTCGGAAAGAAAAATTAAGTCTTGCTGACTATCAATAATTTCATATCAATAATTTCATATCAATAACCAATAACCAATAACCAGAAGCAAGGTCCTACCGCTATTAGTAGGGTCTTGTTTGCACAAATGTTACACAATGCAATCACTTATCAAAATATAAATAAAGCCCAATTGAGCCAAGGGGTTTACTCAACAGCCATTTATTAATTCCTACATTCTTTCCTTAGCGATAATCCGCACCTGTAGATAGTCCTGATCAGAAAAGTTTACAGTTAATCCTAGTTAGTGCTTTTTATTGTCGACAATTAAACTTGATTCCACTTGAATATTCTCAATATTAGGATATTATTGATTTATGTTGTTTAATTTGTCGACAATATTGCTTGATTCGACAAACGCCCTTAAAGTTCATATTTAGGTTTATACGAGACACTATGCTTTTACAAAACCCAACAAAACAAGCCGCAGTAACCACGGCCGATAAGGTCTTTGAACAGTTGCAACACGCTATTGTTGAAGGGGATATGGCCGCAGGTAGCAAAATAAGTGAGCCAGAGCTTGCTAAGCGTTATGAAGTTAGTCGTTCTACTTTAAGAGAAGCTTTAAATCGCCTGGAGAAATGTCACCTTATTGAACGTAAAGCCAATGTTGGCTCACGCGTCGTTGATTGTACTATCGAAGGATTACTTGAACTCTATATCACTCGAGAAGCACTTGAAGGTATGGCGTGTAGGCAAGCGGCCCTAAATATGACCGATGAAGAGATAGCGCATATGCAAGATATGCTTGCTCAACACGCCGGTGATAAAGCACTGCAAGATGGTGTGGCTTACTACCAAGAAGAAGGCGATGTTGATTTTCACTATAAAGTTATTTTGGGTAGTCATAATCAGCAGCTAATCAACCTTATATGTGGTCAGTTGTATCACTTAGTGCGTATGTACCGTTGTCAATTTGGTATGCATAGCCCAAGAGCTACTCGTGCTTTTACTGAACACTCAAACATTATTCAAGCAATCAGTGATCGAGATGGGGAACTTGCGGAGCTATTAATGCGTCGCCATATTGCTGCTTCGAGAAAAAACATTGAAAACAAAATTGCTCTGCAACAAGCAGAGCAATAATCACAGGAGACCTAAGATGTCAGAAAGTTTATCAACAAAAACAGTTTCACCGGGTAAAAAATTTCGTCTGGCCCTAGAAAATAATAAACCTTTACAAGTGGTCGGTACGATTAATGCGTATTGCGCCATGATGGCAGAGCAACTTGGCCACCAAGCTATATATTTATCAGGTGGTGGCGTGGCAAATGCGTCTTACGGTTTACCAGATCTAGGTATGACATCGCTTAATGATGTTATTGCTGATGTACAAAGAATTACTAGCGCTTCTAGCTTACCTTTATTAGTCGATATTGATACCGGCTGGGGCGGGGCATTTAATATTGCTAAAACCATTCGTGATATGGAAAAATCTGGCGCTGCTGCTGTGCACCTTGAAGATCAAGTTGCACAAAAACGCTGTGGTCACCGACCAAATAAAGAAATCGTTTCTACTCAAGAAATGGTCGACCGTATCACAGCTGCTGTTGATGCTAGAATTGACAGTGACTTTTTTATTATGGCTCGCACTGACTCTTTTGCTCAAGAAGGTTTAGAAGCTGCTATTGAACGTGCTAAAGCCTATGTTGCCGCAGGAGCCGATGGAATTTTTGCTGAAGCGGTTAAAACAGAGGAGCATTACCGTGCTTTCTCAGCAGCACTTGATGTACCGATTCTTGCCAATATTACCGAGTTTGGTCAAACAGAGCTTTGGAATAAAGAGCAATTAGGTGAGTGGGGCTGTGCGATGGTGCTTTACCCATTATCAGCTTTTCGTGCCATGAATAAAGCGGCTGAATCGGTTTATAAAACCTTGCTAGCAGATGGCGATCAAAAGGCAGAAATAGACAACATGCAAACACGCATGGATTTATACGACTATCTTGGCTATCACGATTATGAGCAAAAGCTTGATTCGCTCTTTGCTCAAGAAAAAGCTAAGAAATAACTAAGAATTAATTACCCACACTTTTACTAAGTAAAGGTCTGACTAAAGAGTGTTTATAAACACCAATAATGTCAGCAGTGTGTACATAAAAATTGCTAATATATTATTAAATGAGGAAAGTATCATGTCAGATACATCAGCAGAAAAAAGTGTTGCGAAAAAAACTATCAGTGGCGCAGGATTACGAGGTCAAAGTGCCGGAGAAACTGCCCTTTGTACCGTAGGTCAATCAGGCTCAGGCTTAACCTATTGTGGTTATGATATTGCTGATTTAGCCGAAAACTCTACCTTTGAAGAAGTTGCTTATTTATTATTTAACGGTGAGTTACCCACTCAAGCGCAATTAACTGCATATCAAGATGAGCTTAAGTCGTTACGTGATTTACCCGAGGCTTTAAAAGCGGTATTAAAGCTTATTCCTAAAGATGTCCATCCAATGGATGTTATGCGCACTGGTTGTTCATTTTTAGGTAACTTAGAGCCTGAAGTAGATTTTTCCACACAAAACAATGCGGCAAATCGTTTATTAGCAGCTTTCCCAGCAATCATGTGTTATTGGTACAAATACAGCCATGATGGCGTAGAAATTGATTGTCAGTCTTCCGAGACTTCTATTGCCGGGCATTTTTTACGTTTATTAAACGGTGAAAGTCCTTCAGAGCAACATCAGCGCGTTATGGATGTATCTCTCATTCTTTATGCTGAGCATGAATTTAATGCCTCAACATTCACTGCCCGTGTTTGTGCTTCAACCTTATCTGATATGTTCTCTTGTATTACTGCTGCTATTGGCACTTTACGTGGACCACTTCATGGCGGTGCTAATGAAGCAGCGATGGATATGATTCAAAGCTTCAGTTCTCCTAGTGATGCGAAAGAGCAAATGGCGGGCATGTTAGTACGCAAAGAAAAGATTATGGGTTTTGGTCATGCAATTTACCGCACCAGCGACCCACGAAATGTCATCATCAAAGCCTGGTCTGAAAAGCTTGCTAAACAGAATGGTGATACATCACTTTATGATATTTCTGTCGCGTGTGAAGAATATATGTGGGATAGCAAGAAACTCTTCTGTAATGCTGATTTCTTCCATGCCTCAACCTATAATTACATGGGCATTCCGACAAAATTATTTACCCCTATTTTTGTCTGTTCACGTTTAACGGGTTGGGCAGCGCATGTAATGGAGCAGCGCTCAAATAACCGTATAATCCGACCAAGTGCGGATTATACGGGCTCTGAACCACGTACTGTTTGTCCTATTTCTGAGCGATAGGAGAGACTTGTTATTTGCCACAACTTCATCGTCAGAAAGTAATCACACATACTTATGTGCTCATATTTTCTTCCTTGAATTAGTGGCAAATTACGTCGTCTGATTATGCATTTTAAATATTTAATAAACTCAAGATATTAAACCATTATTTGTTAAAGAGTTTCCTGGATTAACTTATGAATTACCAATACCGCAAACCGTTGCCTGGCTATAAAAATAAGGGCGCGACTATAGATTTTTTTGATACGCGAGAAGCTATCGAAGCCATTAAACCAGGCTCATATGCTAAATTACCTTACACCTCTCGCGTACTGGCAGAGCAATTAGTACGTAGATGTGATCCTGCGACACTGACCGATTCGTTAAAACAAATTATTGAGGTTAAGCAAGAGCTTGATTTTCCTTGGTATCCCGCTCGTGTTGTTTGTCATGATATTTTAGGACAAACCGCTTTAGTTGATTTGGCTGGTCTGCGTGACGCTATTGCAGAGCAAGGTGGCGATCCATCAAAAGTAAACCCAGTGGTACCGACACAATTAATTGTCGATCATTCTTTGGCAGTAGAGGCTCCGGGCTCAGATCCTAAAGCCTTTGATAAAAACCGGGCAATTGAAGACCGTCGTAATGAACAGCGTTTCCATTTCATTGAATGGACTAAAACAGCGTTTAAAAATGTTGATGTCATCCCTGCTGGTAACGGTATCATGCATCAAATCAACTTAGAGAAAATGTCGCCGGTTATCCAAGCGCGTGACGGTGTTGCTTTCCCTGATACTTGTGTTGGTACCGACTCTCATACACCGCATATAGATTGCCTAGGGGTTATTGCTATTGGTGTTGGTGGCCTAGAAGCGGAAACGGTTATGCTTGGTCGACCTTCTATGATGCGTTTACCTGATATTATTGGTGTTAAGTTAACTGGCAAACGTCAACCCGGTATTACGGCTACAGATATGGTCTTAGCAATCACCGAGTTTTTACGAAGCCAGAAAGTGGTATCTGCTTATTTAGAATTTTTCGGTGAAGGCACTAAAAACTTAACTATTGGTGATCGCGCAACTATCTCAAACATGACACCGGAATACGGTGCATCAGCAGGTATGTTCTACATCGATGAACAAACCATTGATTACTTGAAAATCACTGGCCGTGAACCAGAGCAAGTAAAGCTTGTGGAAACTTACGCTAAACACACAGGTCTTTGGGCTGATGATTTAGTTGAAGCACAATACCCTCGTGTTATCGAATTTGATTTATCAACAGTCTGTCGTAACTTAGCAGGACCTTCTAATCCACATCGTCGTTTAGCAACAGCTGATTTGGTTTCAAAAGATATAGCTAAAAATTTGGATGCTTGTAAAGCACAAGAAGCAAAGGGTCAAATGCCTGATGGCGCGGTAATTATTGCTGCGATCACTTCATGTACTAATACCTCAAATCCACGTAACGTTGTTGCGGCGGGTCTTGTTGCTAAACGCGCTAATGAATTAGGTTTAGTACGTAAACCTTGGGTTAAATCGTCATTTGCACCGGGTTCTAAAGTAGCGAAACTGTATTTAGAAGAAGCAGGCCTGCTCGCTGAAATGGAAAAATTAGGTTTTGGTATCGTCGGGTACGCATGTACTACTTGTAACGGCATGAGCGGCGCGTTAGATCCAAAAATACAGCAAGAAATTATTGACCGCGATTTATACTCTACCGCCGTATTATCGGGTAACCGTAACTTTGATGGTCGTATTCATCCGCATGCAAAACAAGCATTCTTAGCATCGCCACCATTAGTGGTTGCTTATGCCATTGCTGGTACCATGCGTTTTGATATTGAAAGAGACATCTTAGGTCAAGATCAAAAAGGCAACGACATTACCTTGAAAGACATTTGGCCATCGGATGAAGAAATCGATGCAATCGTCGCTTCATGTGTCAAGCCTGAGCAATTCAAGAAAGTTTATGCACCCATGTTTGATTTAGGAGCGTTTGAACCGGCAGAAAGCCCATTATACGATTGGGATGAAACCAGTACTTATATTCGTCGTCCGCCATATTGGGAAGGTGCTTTAGCGGCTGAACGTACCATGAAAGGCATGCGTCCGTTAGCCGTGCTTGGCGATAACATTACCACAGATCATTTATCACCATCCAATGCTATTCAATTAGACAGTGCCGCCGGTGCTTACTTAGCTAAAATGGGTTTGCCTGAGGCTGACTTCAATTCATACGCAACTCATAGGGGCGATCATGAGACAACCCAGCGAGCAACGTTTGCTAACCCGAAATTGTTCAATGAGATGTGTCGTGATGAAAACGGCGATGTGAAGCAAGGCTCTCTCACTCGTATAGAGCCTGAAGGCACTGAATCACGCATGTGGGAAGCCATTGAAACTTACATGGAGCGCAAGCAACCATTAATTATTATTGCCGGTGCTGACTACGGTCAAGGCTCTTCACGTGACTGGGCGGCAAAAGGTGTTCGTTTAGCTGGTGTGGAAGTCATCGTTTCTGAAGGTTTCGAACGTATTCACCGCACAAACTTAGTCGGAATGGGCGTCTTACCACTCGAGTTTGTTAACGGTGAAACACGTCATACTTATCATATTGACGGCAGTGAGACCTATGATGTTGTTGGTAAGACATCTCCAGGTGCAGAGATGACTGTTATAATGACACGAAAAAATGGTGAAATTGTTGAAATTCCGGTGAAGTGTCGTTTAGATACTGAGGAAGAAGTTACTGTTTACGATGGCGGCGGGGTGTTACAAAAGTTTGCCAATGATTTCTTAGAGTCGAATTCATAATTGATTTTTAGCGTTTTAGCTGCGTTAGAAGTGCTCATTGACGTTCGTCAACTCCGCGCTTCCGCCTTGTTAAAACACTAAAGTTTTTCATATGAAAATCAACTCAGTATAATTATATAATTGAAAGCAGCAATTTAGAGAGCTAGTTTGCTGCTTTTTTATAGAAAAATAAAAGGATAATGCGATGTCTCATGTTCCTCAAGTACATAAACCTCAAATAAAAGTAGCAGCTACCTATATGCGCGGTGGTACATCAAAAGGTGTATTTTTTAATTTAACGGATTTACCAAAAGATTGTCAGGTTGCGGGTAGTGCTCGTGATGTCTTATTATTACGTGTCATTGGTAGTCCAGATCCTTACGGTAAACAAACCGATGGTATGGGGGGGGCAACTTCAAGTACCAGTAAAACAGCCATTATATCAACCAGTGAACAAGCAGATCACGACGTTGATTATTTATTTGGCCAAGTGGCTATAGATAAACCCTTTGTCGATTGGTCGGGTAATTGCGGTAACTTAACGGCAGCTGTGGGCTCTTTTGCCATCAGTTCAGGATTGGTGGCAGCAAGCCGTATTCCGGAAAATGGTGTCTGTACTGTGCGTATTTGGCAGAAGAACATTGGAAAAACCATTATTGCCCATGTACCTATCACTAATGGACAAGTTCAAGAAACCGGTGATTTTGAGCTCGATGGCGTGACTTTCCCTGCCGCTGAGGTGCCGGTAGAGTTTATTTCTCCTGTGGATCCTTCGGAGGCAATGTTCCCAACAGGAAATGTTGTCGATGAGCTCGAGGTGCCAGGAGTTGGCACCTTTAAAGTGACCATGATCACTGCTGGCATTCCAACCATTTTCTTAAATGCGGATGACATTGGTTATACCGGTACAGAGCTGCAAGATGCTATTAATAATGATGAAGAAGCGCTAGCGCGATTTGAAACTATTCGTGCCTATGGTGCGGTTCAAATGGGCTTGATTAGTGATATATCAGAAGCGGAATCTCGTCAGCACACACCAAAAATTGCTTTTGTTGCACCGGCGCAAGACTATGTTACCTCAAGCGGTAAAAATGTTGCTGCGGGAGACATAGATTTACAGGTGCGTGCTTTATCTATGGGTAAATTACATCATGCGATGATGGGCACCGCTGCTGTCGCCATTGCCTCTGCTGCAGCAATTCCAGGAACTTTAGTCGCTCTTGCTACAGGTCATCCCACAGATCAGGCTGATATTAGCTCGGTAACTTTTGGTCATCCATCGGGTACCTTGAAAGTGGGGGCAGAAGCATTATTAGATAATGATAAATGGACAGTGAAAAAAGTCATTATGAGCCGAAGTGCTCGCGTATTGATGGAAGGTTGGGTGAGGGTGCC
Source organism: Colwellia sp. (assembly GCF_013215345.1). Lineage (GTDB taxonomy): Bacteria > Pseudomonadota > Gammaproteobacteria > Enterobacterales > Alteromonadaceae > Colwellia. Next base: position 10,638 of record NZ_JABSOV010000023.1, read on the forward strand.
GACAATAGCTGAATAGGCTCAAGCCTGCTTAGGCTAACCATTAGTGATTAATGGTGTGAACCTTCACTGTTGATAGAGTTAGTTAAAGATAAAATAACGAGTACAAAAATGAAAAAGCGCAGCTTTCGCTGCGCTTTTTTGTGTTTTCATTTTACATTAGCGGTTAGATCTAGAACTTAAATTCAGCGCCAGCATAGTAAAAGGCACCATTAAAACCAAAAGGTGCTGAGCGACGTGAATAAGTAAATACTCCCGGGCTGCTAACAATTATATTGCCATCGGCATCTTCTATGGTTCCTGAACGTGAGTTACCTATGGTATTTTCATCAGGGTAAACATCAAAGATATTATTACCACCAATATTGAACGATAAGCTCTCAGTGACTTGATAGTTGATACGCAAATCCGTTAATACTTCAGCGCCGTAGGTTTGTTTGCCACCATCAGTCACGGTATATTCACCATAACGGTTAAAGGCTAAGTTAATACTCAGGTCACCGATAGTATATAAGCCGCTTAAGCTGATTCTGTCTTGTGGCTGCCATTCTTCAATAATTGAAATAGCTTGCTCTGAAAAAACGTCGCTTGGGTCAATGCTACCAAGAGCACTATCACCTGGGGTATAAATATTGACCACGTCAGTCTCGGTAAAGTTGGCTGCAGCGGTTAAGTTAAAATCACCGCCCATTAACTCAGTATTCCAGGTAGCAATGATATCTATACCTCTGGTTTCAGTGTCAGCACCGTTAAGAAAAAACTGGCCAGCACCAGCACCCGAGGCAATTAGCGCTGCATCTAATGCAGGTGATAAGCCTTGTCCTAAAGAGTTACTCAAGACGATACGGTCTTCGATATCGATTGAATACCAATCCACGGTTAGGTTTATCTCGTCAGTAATGTGAATAACGGTACCTAAACTAAAGTTGGTCGCTTCTTCCTCTTTCAATTCAGGAATACCGATGGCTTTCGCTAGGTTTGAGTCATTGCGAAAAGTACCTACTTGTACAGCAATTTGATCGCCGCCTGGGTTATTGGGATCGTTTTGGAACTGAGTACTAATGTTATCGGTATACAATTGTTGCATTGATGGAGCACGGAAACCGGTACTCATAGCACCACGAATGGCGATACTGTCAGTAATTGACCAGTTAGCTGCTAGTTTGAAGTTAGTACTATCGCCAAAACCTTGGTAATCATCATAACGGACCGCGCCGCTAACAATTAAATCATCAACTATTTCAGTTTCAGCATCCATATAAAATGAGATAACATCACGAGATTCATCAACTTCTTGCATGGGGGCAGTACCACCAAACCCTTGTGTACCGGCAGAGCGATCATCAGCGTATTTGCTGGTGCCGTCTGCATTGGTATCATAGTCACGATAGGAATATTCGTCACCCGCGGTTACTTTAAACTCATCGGTTCTAATTTCTGCGCCCATAGCTAATGAAAATAAATCAAAGTCTTGGGTGTAATCAAGGTTTAACGTTTGCAGTGATAACTCTAAGCCGTAAGCAGACGCTTGACGTGGAATAGAGGCACGAATTTCATCTGCAGATAAACTTGATTCATAGCGTAGTGAATTAGCATAAGACGAGTTAATGGTATTGCTGGTCACATAATCAATATTGTTTTTACCGTAGGTATAAGAAAAATCTAAGCTTGAGCCATCAGAGAATTCTGTTTGGTAACCAAAGTTATAAGACATATCTTTGATATCGGTATTAATTTTCGGTAAAAATCCTGCCGGAATAGTCGCATCACCATCTTGCAGTGGCGCATTACCACCATTGTTATTGTTATGGCGGAAAAATGCGGCAGATTCATTATCGCGTTTTGAGTAGGTCAGGAAACCGTATAATTCACCATCAGCTAATTCATAACCGGTATTAATGACAACACCGAACTGGCTTGAATCGGCATCGCCAATTCTGAAGGTTGAGCGGGTCGCTGTTGCTTCTCTAGGGTCGCCTAATAATGAATTTCCGTTCGCTAAGTCAGTACAGTCTGAAAATTGACATGAACCATGTAAGCCGGCGCGATTAGTAAAACCACGGTCTCTAAAGTTTAGCGTGGTATTTAAGTAACCATTGTCTCCTAAGGCAAAGCCCTTTGAAATATCGACGTTGGTTGTTTCACCATCACCTTCTGAATATTCACCATATGAAACGGCTACTTTACCGCCTTCACTGGCATCGTTAAGTACGATGTTGATAACACCAGCAATGGCATCAGAGCCATATTGTGCGGCGGCGCCATCACGTAATACCTCAATTCGTTTAATTGATGCGGCAGGGATAGCATTCATATCCGTACCCGCCGTGCCACGGCCAACAGAGGTGTTAATATGAATTAAGCTGGCTTGATGACGGCGACGACCATTAATGAGTACTAAAGTTTGATCTGGTCCTAGACCCCTTAATGTTGCGGGACGTAAGGCATCGGTACCATCACTAATTGATGAGCTAGAGAAGTTAAATGATGGCGCAATAGCTTGTAGCATACGGCCAACTTCTGTTTGACCGGTATTCGCTAGTGCTTCTGCAGTAAGAATATCAACGGGCACTGGTAAGTCATCGGCAGAGCGACCTGCTACTCGGCTACCAATAATAGCTATTTTCTCTACTTCTTCCTCTTGTACTTTTTCTGCTCCTTGAGCTAACGCGGCTTGACTGGCTGCACCAAATAAAATAGGTACTAGCGCGGCATGGATGCTTTTATGTTTCATTGTTGTATCTCTCTTATTATGTGAATCAACTTGAATGCTCAGTTGACCAGAGTTATTAACAACAGCGACTAGACCAGAGCCATATAATAATTTTTTTAGGCCCGAGTTAACAGGGTAATAACCTTTTAAAGCATTTGCTTGGTGTTGCTTAACCAAATCAAAAGAAAATATAATCGTTTGGTTGGCCTTTTGGGCAAATGCAATTAAGGCTTTATCAGCTCGTTGTTTATTAATATCAAAGCGAAAAAAATCTTCAGCATTAACATGGCTTGTTGAGAATAGCATCACCACTAGGGTGTACTTCACCATCAATACATATCTAACTGGGACTTGATTCTGACGAAATTTATTTCGCCAACTGCGCAATAGTAATAAACAGCTAAGCAGGGGGAATCCTCTATTTTATTTTATTATTTTTAATATGAGTTTTATATTGTTCTATGTATGGCGAAATAGCCAGCGATATATAGTGGCTATTTGTTGGATAAATAAAGAGAAATAAAGGGAGAGAAAATTAGACTAATAATTTACTTCGAAGGGCTAGTGGGCAGCAGTAAGTAGAATTGTGCCATCAGCTGTTTTACTGAAATTAATACCAAAATTACTCTGTAATGACATCAGTAAACCGTCAATATCACCGGCTTTAAAATAACCCGCGACATTTATATCAGCTAGCTCGCTATCAATAATCTCAAAATCACTGGTGGTATAGCGACTAATTTCTGCTAAGGCAATGGATAAAGGCTCACCTTCAAAAATCAACATGCCTTGTTGCCACGCCAGATCACGGTGAATTTGATCTAGAGATACTTTCTCTACCGGGGTAGTGCTCGTTGGCTGGGAGTTATCAGCTATAACCGCTTTTTCACCGGACACAACTAATGTTGCGGCTAAAATGTCAGGTATATCGTTAATGCTAGCTTGTATTAAGGTTTCTTTAATATCGTTAATTGAAGCGCTTGCTTTGCTGATCAGTACTTTTCCTTCGGTAACCACCAACTCCATCGCTTGGTTTTCTTTCTTTTGTACATTAAAAATAGTGCCAAGTGCGGTAAATGATTTTTTCCCTGCGATTACGGTGAAAGGGCGATTGCTATCTTTAGCAACATCAAAACGGGCTTCACCTTGTACTAAAGTGAGTAGACGTTGTTTGGCGCTATATTTTACTTCGATATGGCTATTGGTATTTAATTGAATTTGTGAGCCATCTTTTAAAGTAAAACTTGTTTGTTGGCCTATTTGGGTTTTTAAGGTCTGAGTTTGGCTGAGTTGTTGTTCGTGCAATGACGGCAAGTAGGGTAAGAAAGATTCATTAACAAGTGTATTGATACTGATAACAGAGACAACAGCAATACTGGCTGCTAGGGCAACCGTCATAAATTTATTGCGTTTACTTTGTTGTTTGGCCTGGGCTAACGGAAATAAAGCGCTTAATTCATTTAAGACACTTAAATCATCCCAATACGAAGCCATTTCAAGCAGAGACCTATGGTGCTGAGAATTTTGATTGCACCAAGTAACCAGTTGTTTTTTTTCTAAACCAGTTAAACCACGATCCATACGACTTATCCAAAGACAAGCGAGTTCTTGGATATTATTATCTTCTTGGTGTTTACTTTCTTTGCTAAATAGTTGGCTAACATTACCCATTCATTTATCTCTATTTACTGACCGAGGTTTTTACTTGCCAGCTTTGTGCTTGATGCTCTGCTTTTGTATATTTAGCACTTTGACCATGAGTTTGGTTCATTCGTTTAATATACTGTACACTTTTTAGCAGACCTTGCGCTACATGCTTTTCTACGGTGCTTTCACTTAAATTTAAGTAGCTAGCAATTTCTTTTTGGCTTAAACCATAGACTTTTTTCAGTATAAAACATTTTCGTACTGAAGCCGATAATTGATCGGTTGCTCGACAAAAAAACAAAAATTGCTCTTTGCTTTCATAATCGTCCTCAACTTTAGTGCTAGTTAATTGAACAGGTGGCTCAGAAAAATCCTCTAGAGAGTCTTTATATTTATTATCCCATTTAGTGACATGATTTAAGGCAAGATTTTTTGCGGTTTTCAGCATATAGCTGCGCACATATTTAATTTCTTGTTTTAAATCAGCTTCATAAGTTTTAACAAAAGTTTCTTGCACGATATCATCAATATCGTCTGGCTTAACGATATGACTAATTAAGTAACTGATATTTCTTTTGGTGCTAATAAATAGCTTTGCTAATTTCGAGTTTCTTGCCATCCATGTTTGCTCGTTACTTTTTAACTTAACTCGATAATAACCATGGCACTGAGTAAATGTCTAACTTAATCACATCTTTTTACTTTTAATTATTCGCTAGGCAGTTTATAAAGAGTCATTACTTATTATCGTCATTAAGAGAGCCAAGCTTGTCAGACATTACCACTCGTACGCCTTCATTGAACGCAAAACTTGTGACTTACCTGATTTTCAGCGTATTGTTATGCAGTTTTTTTACCTTTAAAGTGAATGCTACAAAGCTAACCCTTGCTGATAATCTGATATTACACGATGTTGATGATAAAGCCGTTGAGCACGGTTTCTTGTCAAAAAAGCAAAGCATTAACTTAACGCAAGGCGAGCATACTTTAGTTATTAAATACAAAGATGTTTTTGAAGACTTAGATTTTGCCGAAGAAAGGTTAGTAACATCCGATTATTTTGTTGTTAAATTTACCCTTGATAAGCAGCAAGCACTATTTTTATCGACCAGTAACATTCGTGGCTTAGCCGCAGCCGAGCGCTTTGCTAATGCACCGGAAGTGATATTGCTTGATGAAAAAAAACAAGAAGTCGTTTTGGCGTTAGAAACGTTAAGTGACTATAAGTTAGCTAAACAGGTAACCAAGGTGATTACTACGTTGTCAGAGCCAGTTGTTACCACGCAGAGTAATAACACAGCAATCAATGTCACTACAAACGAGCAAGTTTTCAATAATAAAGTTATCGAAAACCTTAATGCTGTGCCCATGCTTAAATACTGGTGGCAAAAGGCCAGCCATGCTGAAAAAGCCAGTTTTATTGAGTTTATCAAACAAACTAAGTCATTAGAATAGGGCTACCCCCTGTTCAATAATCTCTTTCTTACCGCTTAATTTAAGGAGCCAAGATGAATTTATTATCTTTTATCTGTTTACCAAAAAGTCATTTACTAACACGAACAGGGATACCGTCTTATTTTACTTTGTTCATGTGTTTGTTGTTGCCAAGCCAGGTTTTTGCTGTTGAAGACGTTGGCATTGAGGTGACGGGCCAAGGCAGTGTCGTGGTTATCCCTGATCAATTTTCACTAACCTTAACTATTACTGAACGTGGTCGAGTGCCAAGTAAATTAAAAACGTTAGTGGATAAAAAAAGTAACTCAGTAGTCAATGCCGCTAAAAGCTTAGCGATAAAAGAGAGTAATATTTCTTCTGCACGGGTTAATTTACGTATTGTCACTGAAAGGCCTTCAATTCAAATGCAAGGCGTCGAATTACACAAAGCGAGGCAAGGCAGTGTTTATATCGATGGTCAAAGTATTAATCAACAAGCCAATAGTGTTAATACTCATAAACAGCCATTATTTGAATTAAGTCGTCAAATTACGGTGGAATTCGACAAATTAGCCGATTACGATAGCTTTTTAGCGCAAATTATTAAAATAAATGTCAGCCGTATCTCATCGCTATCTATGAACGTAACAGCAAGAGACGAGTCTTATCAGCAAGCGTTATTAGACGCTATTAGTCACGCACAGCAAAAAGCACAGCGAATGGCCAAACAAGCAGGGCGTGGTTTAGGTAAATTGCTCTTAGTGAAAGAAGTATCAAGTAATCATTATCAACCTATGTATGCTGAAGCAATGATGAGTGATGCAAGCCCTCGAGGTCATACTTCATTAATCGGTAGCCAAACCATTACGGCCCGTGTTTTGGTGAAATTTGCCTTAAAGATTGATAAATGAACGATTAACTGGCAATAGTTGGCTAATTGTTCGATAAAAGCTTTAATTACCGCGTGTTTTTAGGTATGTTAGCGCTTTTTAATATAGCTTTCTTCAACGGTACCTTTTAATGAGTAACCAAGCTGAACTTTATCATGAGCTATTAGGGCAAACTAAAGCGCTAATAACCAATGAATCTGATATTATTGCTAATATGGCAAATATTAGCGCCTTACTCTTTGAGCGTTTAGCAGAAGTCAATTGGGTAGGTTTTTATCGTCTTATCGATGATGAGTTAGTCCTTGGTCCTTTTCAAGGTAAGGTCGCTTGCATTCGCATTCCAGTAGGGAAAGGCGTTTGTGGCACATGTGTTTCAACAGGAGACGTACAGCGTATTGCTGATGTTCATCAATTTGATGGCCATATTGCCTGTGATGCCAGTAGTAATGCCGAACTGGTTGTTCCTGTAAAAGTTGCCGGTAAAGTGGTTGCTATTTTAGACATTGATAGCACTGCGTTTGGCCGTTTTGATGAGCAAGATGAACAAGGCATTCGCTCGATTGTTAAAGTATTTGAGCAAAACATAGCGGCTCAGAATGATATTAAAGCATAAGTCATACCGAAAATTAAAAACAGAAAAGTGAAGTTTGAATGAAAGAATTTGTGGTCATTCATGATTATCTAGTTAGCCAAGAAGTTGTTGGCGACTGGGATGGTCAAGAAGAAGAAGTTGCTGAGCGTATGAATGAGTTTTATCATACAATGTACGACTTAGCGGATGAAGATATAGATACGGAAGTTTTAGAGCAGTTATTGGACCTTATTTGGGATACCTGGATAGGCCAAGAAGTGATAGCTGATATAGAAACAGACGATATATATGATTGGTGTAAAAATGTGCTTGAGAATCCTGAGCAACATCTCCAATCTGAAGAATAAAGAAAGATAACCCTTGGCGCTATATTCTTGCTAGAGTGCTCTTACATAGAGTGACTCTTGTTTAAAAGTAAAGTCAGCTTAAATCAATTAAATTGTAAAAAAAAAGTGTAGTTATGGAAACTGAAATTAAACGTACAAGTACAAAAGATATTATTGCTTATTTAACTGAAAAATTCCCAGGGTGTTTTTCAATTAAAGGTCCGGTTAAACCGCTAAAAATTGGTATATTCCAAGACCTAGCAGAAAAGCTTAGTGAAGATGAAACGGTTAGTAAAACACGTTTACGTCAAGCACTTAGGCATTACACCAGCAGTTGGCGTTACCTGAAAACCATCAAGGTTGGCACTTCTCGTGTTGATATTGATGGTAATGAAGTTGCTGCAATTGATGAAGAGCAAGCAACTTACGCCAGCAAAACGCTTAAAGAAAGCCAAGAAAAGTTTGGTAACAAAAAAGCGGCAGACAGCGATGGCAAAAAACCTTATAAAGGTAAGCAAAGCTCATCAGCAGGTAGTAATAAACCCGCTGATAAAAAGCGTGATTCAGCTAAATTTAAATCGGTTAAGTCTTCAAGCAAACCTGTTGCTAAAAAAGAAGCTGCACCACTTAAACCTGTTGAGTCAGCTACAATCAAAGTAGGTGGTAACGTTAGAGTGCAACTAGGTAATACACCAATGAAAGCTACTATCACTGAAATATCTGGTAAAGATATCAGTGTGCAACTTGACTCTGGTATGGTTATTAAGACGCAACTAAAAAATATCTACTTATAAAAAGTATAAAAGTCGTCACTGTTAACGTGGCGGCAGGCTTAGTAAAATTGCCAAGTCATATAGAATTTGAATAGGAAGTTAATGCATGCAAAAATTTTGTCGTATCGCACTCGCCGTATCTTTATCGTTAGGTTTGTCAGTTAGCGCAATCGCTTTTGAGAAGCCGCATACACCGGAAGAACTCCCTGTACTCATGCCTGAATCTCAGCATGCTACAGCAAGCAAGCGCATTACGGCACGATTTACCCGTGCACACTATAAGAAAGTTACCATTGACGATGCCTTGTCAGGTGAAGTATTCGACCGCTATATTAAACAACTCGATTATGCTCGTAATGTTTTCTTAGCAACCGATATTGATGGCTTTCAAAAACACCGTTCAGAGTTCGACTTAGTACTGACCCGTGGAAAACTAGACCAAGCTTATGATATTTATAATTTAAATATGCAAAGACGTTTAGAACGTTACGAATATGCGCTTAGCTTATTGGCCGTTAAAGGTGATAAAAATCCTTTCGATTTCACCAAAGAGGAAGTTTATTCTTTTGACCGTGAAAAGGCGCCATGGCCAGCAAGTGAAGCTGACTTGGATGAGTTGTGGCGTTTAAAGGTGAAGTCAGATGTGTTAAATCTGACATTAACCAAGAAAAAATGGCCAAAAATCAAGGAAGTGTTAATTAAACGCTATAACTACGCGATAAAACGTTTAAAGCAGAGTGAAAGTGAAGATGCTTTTCAGCTATTGATGAATAGCTTTGCTCGTGTCGTTGAACCTCATACGTCTTATTTATCACCTCGCAATGCCGAACGTTTTCAAGTTGATATGAATTTATCGCTTGAGGGCATAGGTGCCGAGCTGCGTTCAATTGAAGATTATACTGTTATCCACCGTATTGTTACCGGCGGCCCAGCAGATAAATCCAAGCAGTTAAAAGCAAAAGATAAAATTGTTGGTGTTGCTCAAGGTGAAAAAGACTTTGAAGATGTCATTGGCTGGCGTTTGGATGATGTGGTCGAGTTAATCAAAGGCTCAAAGGGTACCACGGTACGCTTACAAATATTATCAGGGGATGACGAAGCGAATATTAAAGTTGTTTCTATTGTTCGCGATATCATTAAGCTAGAAGACAGAGCGGCAAAGTCGGAAGTTTATTTAGAAAATCCAAAAGATGCTGACAGCAAAAAATTGGGCGTTATCACTATTCCAAGTTTTTATAACAACTTGTCTAAAGATGTTAAAAAAGAAATTGCCACTCTTAAAGAGCAAGGCGTTGAGGGAATAATCGTTGACTTGCGTGGCAATGGCGGCGGCTCATTACCCGAAGCGACTTTGTTAACGGGTTTGTTTATTGATAAAGGTCCCGTTGTTCAAATTAGAGATGGTGCCAACCGTATTCAAGTACAAAGTGATAGAGATGGCGTGAGTTATTTTGACGGGCCATTAACTGTTATGGTTGACCGCTACAGTGCATCTGCTTCTGAAATATTCTCTGCTGCCATTCAAGATTACGGTCGTGGTGTTATTATTGGTGAGCATACTTTTGGTAAGGGTACCGTTCAGCAACACCGTGGTTTAGGTCGAGTTTATGACTTATACGAAAAACCATTAGGCAGCATTCAATATACCATCGCAAAATTCTATCGTATCAATGGCGGTAGTACACAGCATCGTGGTGTTTTACCTGATATAGCATTTCCTACTGCCATAGACCCAGAAGACTGGGGTGAGAGTAAAGAAGAAAATGCTTTGCCTTGGGATCAAATTCAAAAAGCAAAATATACACCGTTGAATGAATTAAATACCGATATCGACTATTTAACTTCGTTGTATCAGCAGCGTATTAAAGATAACCCTGAGTTTAATTATCTCCTTGAAGATATTAGTATCTACCAAGCAGAAAAAGATGATAAAACCATTTCATTAAATCTTGCTACCCGCAAAGCTGAACGTGAAACACGTAAAAGTAAACGTCTTGTCCGTGTTAACGAACAACTAGCCTTATTAGGTAAAGATAAAATCACCGACTTAGATGATTTATCTGATGAACTAGATGATCTTGACCCGTTTTTAGATGAGGCGGCACGTATCACCTTCGACTTTATCTCCTTAGGTAAAATAGCTAAAAAATAATCTACAAAATTAAAGCAAAGCCGCCCATAGAGGCGGCTTTGTTATTCATTACGACTAAGCCAATTTATTCAATTGCCTACATATAACTATAATAAGAGAAGGTTTATATTTAATGTCAGAGTTAAAGCCAATTAAACAAGCGAGCATGTTAGATGCTTTTATTCCCGTTATTACCTTGGTTACCTTACTTACCCTAGCGGTAAGTTACTTTGGTGATAATTCATCGTATGGTCCAAATCAAATTGCCTTGCTTATTGCTATGGGTGTTGCCGTTGTTATTGGCATAAAAAATGGTCATGGTTGGCATGATCTTGAACAAGCTATCGTTAAGGGTATCTCCTTATCATTAGGTGCAGTGTTAATTTTATTCGCCGTTGGTTCTCTTATTGGTACTTGGTTATTATCAGGCACAGTACCTACCATGATTTATTATGGTTTGATGATTCTTGATCCCGCTTGGTTTTATGCGGCGGCGTGTGTAATGTGTGCTGTTGTTGCCATGAGCATAGGTAGTTCATGGACAACAGCGGCAACAATCGGTGTAGCATTAATTGGTATAGCGCAAGGTTTAGGCTTATCTCCTGCTATCACGGCGGGTGCTGTCATTTCAGGTGCCTACTTTGGCGACAAAGTATCGCCTTTATCAGAGACCACCAACTTAGCGCCTGCAATTGCTGGTAGTGAGTTATTTGCTCATATTCGATATATGTTTTGGACTACTATGCCGTCTATCGCTACAGCATTAATATTGTTTCTCTTTTTAGGTTTTACCGAGACAACGAGTACTAACAACGAATCAATTGATTTATTAAGTACCCAACTTGCCGAGCAGTTCAACTTATCTTTATTTAACTTAGTGCCGTTATTGGTGTTACTTGTTTTAGCTATTAAAAAAGTACCGGCATTCCCAGCTGTCGCTATTGGTGCTTTGGTTGGTGGTTTATGGGCGGTACTCTTTCAACAAGATCTCATTTTACGCTTGGCCAATGGTGAAACTAATGTCATAACTGCCAATATAATGGTGGTTTGGACGGCATTTTTTGATGGCGTTAGTATTGAAACAGGAAACAGCGAATTGAATGATTTACTTAGCGGTGGTGGCATGTCGAGCATGTTAAATACTGTTTGGTTAATTATGTGTGCGCTTAGTTTTGGTGCCGTTTTAGAGCACTTAGGTATGTTGAAAAAGTTTGTTGACGTAATTTTAGCGTCAGCTAAAACAACGGGTAGCCTGATAGCGAGTACAGTAGCAACTTGTATCGGTACTAACTTATTAACCGCTGATCAATACATGGCTATAGTAATGCCAGGTCGTATGTATAAAGAAGAATACAAGCGCAGAGGATTAGATCCACTTGTATTGAGTCGTACCCTAGAAGATTCAGGTACCATTACTTCACCGCTTATTCCATGGAATACCTGTGCAGTGTACATGTCAGGTGTGCTTTTAGTGAATCCATTAGACTATATTTATTACTGTTTCTTTAACTGGATTAACCCTATTTTGGCGGTTATCTATGGTTTTATTGGTTTTAATATTAAAACGCTATCGACAAAAGTAAGCGAAACCGTTAGTAAAAAAGAGACGGCTTAATTGCCATTTTCATTCCCAAAGTAAGGCTCTACTATGTCATCTACTTTAGCAGACACAGCACCAAGATTTTTAGCGGACTACCGTCCAGCTGACTTTACGATTAAGACAGTAAACTTAACTATTAGCTTGGATGATAGCTGTAGCCAGGTTATTAGCGCGCTGACCATAGTGCGACAGGGTGATAGCCAGCAAAGCTTACAGTTAAACGGTGAGCAGTTGACGCTAGTATCATTAGTGCTTGATAACCAGGCCTTGAGTAAAGATCATTATCAGCTCAGTGATACTTTACTGACCATTCCGGCAAGTAGTTTACCGGAGAGTAATGAGTTTACTCTGACTATTACCACAGAGGTTAACCCGCAAGAAAATACTTCATTAGAAGGACTATTTAAGTCGGGTGATGCCTTTTGTACTCAATGTGAAGCCGAAGGTTTTCGCCGCATTACCTATTATCTTGATCGACCTGATGTAATGGCGACGTTTACGACTAAAGTAATCGCTAACAAAGCCCTGTACCCTTATTTATTATCCAATGGTAATAAAGTAGCGGCAGGCGAATTAGCGGATAATAAACACTTTGTCACTTGGCACGACCCATACCCAAAACCTTGTTATTTATTTGCCTTGGTTGCAGGAGACTTTGACTTACTTGAAGATAATTTCACTACGTCGTCAGGTCGTGAAGTTGCCTTAGAGATATTTGTTGATAAAGGCAACTTGGCCAAAGCTGAGCATGCCATGGTGTCATTACAAAAATCCATGGCTTGGGATGAAGAAACTTTTGGTCTTGAATATGACTTAGACATATACATGATTGTCGCGGTAGATTTTTTCAATATGGGCGCGATGGAAAACAAAGGCTTAAATGTTTTTAATTCCAAATATGTCTTGGCAGATAGCCAATGTGCGACAGATACAGATTATTTTAATATTGAAGCTGTTATTGCTCATGAATATTTCCATAACTGGACCGGAAATCGTGTCACCTGTCGGGATTGGTTCCAACTGAGTCTAAAAGAAGGCTTAACGGTTTTTAGGGATCAACAGTTTAGTGCGCAAATGCATTCAAGTGCAGTGACTCGTATTCAAAATGTGCGAGTGTTACGTTCACAGCAGTTTGCTGAGGATGCCGGCCCTATGGCGCATCCAATACGACCTGAAAAAGTAGTGGAAATGAATAACTTTTACACCCTAACTGTTTATGAAAAGGGCTCAGAAGTTATTCGAATGTTACATACGTTAATTGGTGTTGCTAACTTTAGAAAGGGCATGGATTTATACTTTGCTCGTTTTGATGGTATGGCTGTTACCTGTGATGACTTTATCAATGCGATGAGCGATGCCAGTGGTAAGGACTTATCTCAATTTAAGTTATGGTATAGCCAGTCGGGTACACCTGTCATCAAAGTAGTAGAAAGCTATGATCCACAAACCAAGGTATATAGCTTAACCTTAGCTCAGCAATCACCGGTAACTAAGAGCCAGCCAGAGCCGCAAGCATTACATATACCTATTAAAATTGAATTGATCAGTAAAAGTAATGACAATGCTACTCAAAGTGAGTTATTAGAATTAACCCAAACAGAGCAAAGTTGGCAGTTCAGTGGTTTTAACAGTAAACCGACTTTAGCCATGCTTAGCGATTTTAGCGCGCCGGTTAAATTGGTTTTTCAACAAGATGATGCCAGTTTACTGACCATTATCAAGCAAGCTGATAATAGCTTTTGTCGTTGGGACGCAGGGCAGAAATTGTTAATGTCATATATACAACAATTAACCTTTGACCCTGATTATGTTATCCCCAATGAGTTAATCACCGCCATCAATGAGCTATTAACGGGTCAGGGTGATCGAGCATTCATTGCAGAGCAATTACTTCTACCTAGTTTTGATGAAGTGGCTAGTTTGATGATAGATGTTGATCCCATGGCGCTTACCAGTGCTATAACGGCATTGTCACTGTTTATTGCCCAAGGCAGTCAGCAAGAATTACTATCTAGCTATCAAGCATGCCAGCAGTTAGATTTACAACAAAATCCAGCAGATGATTTACCCGATAAATTACCAAATAAGTCGCCACACAATAGGGTTGCTAATCGCGCATAAAAAAATGTTTGTTTAACGTTCCTAAGTCTTTTACCTGAATATCAATACTTGGTAACACAGCAATATCAGCAAGCTACCGATAATGATGACATTCTACAAGAGAATATGACCGATAGTTTGGCTGCATTAACCTGCTCAGCAAAGCATAACTTAACCGACTTGCATAAGCAGCTACAACACTTTGAACATAAGTGGCAGCAAACGACTTTAGTGATGGATAAATGGTTTGCTTTAAATGCCGGTGTTGTCAGTAACGATATTTTTGTGCAACTTGATAACTTATTGACCCATGCACAATTTAGTTTAAAAAATCCAAATCGAGCTCGCTCTTTAATTGGTGCCTTTGCAATGAATAACCCTAAGTATTTTCATTGTCCGACCGGACGAGGTTATCAATTTTTAGCCGAGCAAATTGCAAAATTAAATGAAATTAATCCGCAAGTTGCTTCAAGACTGATCACGCCGCTCATCCAATTTAAAAGTTTTGCAGCCAACCATCAGAAATTAATGAGGGCAGAGCTAGTTAAATTGCAATCATTGCCTAAGTTATCAAATGACTTAAAAGAAAAACTTGATGCAGCGTTAAATGACTAAGCAATCTGAAATCTAAGGCTATCACTGTATAGTAGCGTACTCATTTTTACCGGTGAGCACGTTACTAAATTATAACTCTATGAAATATTACTTCTCTGTCAATATAACCACTCAAGAATTCCTGCCTTATTATCAAGGCAAAGTACAAAATGTCGTGGTAACCACAACCCAGGGCATTAAAGTTCAATTCCCAGCCATGCATCTACGAAAGTACCTTACCGCAAACGGTATCCAAGGCCACTTTTGTTTACAAACCCAGCAGAACAAGTTTTTAGCCTTATCCAAAGTTAAATAATTTAAGCTTGACCTGCTTAAATAGAGTAAACACTTGAAACAGTGGTCTGACCATTTTGTTTGTGTCTTTGCTGTCATAGCTTTAACAAATCAGCGTTATTTCATCAACTTATAAAACAATGAACGTTTTGTAATGATTTGTTTTTAAACGCTAGTTTTAAACATGGTATTTAAACCTTCGGTAGTTTCAATGCAAGTCATTAAAATATAGCGCTTTAACTCTCACCTTTACGCTTGCTACCTAAGTCAAATGATGTAATTATTGTTGCCGTTAGATAAACAATAAAACAAAAACTAACTTTTGATTACATTTATAGAGATGAACTTTCACGGAACTTTTATCTTTTAGTATCATGTTTTGAATAGGGGAGAGAATAGATGAAACACAAGCCTCAACATGGCTTTGCCAAAAAACCTTTAGCTGTAGGTATTGCTGCCGCGCTTTCATTGTCAGTATTAACTTCATTAGTTGGTACTGCTCAAGCAGCAAGATTTGAGTTAGGTGATGTAGAGATCAGTTTTGACTCTACCTTTAGCATCGGCTCAAGCTGGCGCACAGAAAATAGAAACTGGAATGACAATGTAGGTAAGTCTAACAATGCCAACAATGATGTAGATTTCAGTAATTACAAAGTCTATGCGCCAAACCCAATAAAAGAAGATGTCTGGCCTGGTGCTGGTGGCTATTCTACCAATGGTGATGCTGGCAACTTAAACTATAATGCCGGTGAAAGTTTCTCTAAAATATTCAAAGGTGTGCATGAATTAGATATTCATTATCAAAATGTCGGTATTTTTGTTCGTGGTATGTATTTTTATGATTATGCCATGATGGATGACGATAGAGCTTCATCTAATGCGCTTACGGGGAATGTTTTCGACCCTTGCCGTGACAGTGAAGCTAAAAAGCAGGTCTGTAAAGATGTTCGTCTACTTGATGCTTATGTTTATGGCGACTTTGAAATAGCTGAAATGCCTTTCTCTGTACGTCTTGGTGATCAAGTGATTAGCTGGGGTGAAAGTACCTTAATTTCTCATGGCATTAGTGAGATAAATGCTGTTGATATTGCGCGTTTACGTGCGCCCGGCGCCGAATTAAAAGAAGCTTTTATTCCGGTTGGTACCTTGTGGGGCTCATTGGGCATAACTGATAACTTCAACGTTGAAGCCTATTATCAGTACTCTTGGGAAAAGACCATACTACCACCACCAGGTAGCTATTTTTCAACCAATGATTTTGCCGGTGATGGTGGACAATATAATAATGTTCAGTTAGGTTTTGGCGGTAATCCTGATGTGAATTTAGATTACCTAATAGGTGGCTTAAATGATATCGGTGATATGGTCAGAGCAGCTGCAGCTAGCGGTGATCCTGAAGCGCTTGCTACGGCTCAAGCTCAAGCTGGAGCAATGTATTCAGCTTATGCTAGCAGCATGACGCTCCGAGCGCCAGGCTCTAAAGCTGAAAATGAACCAGATGATGGTGGCCAATATGGTTTGCGTTTATCTTGGTTTATTCCTGAACTGAATGATACTGAAATTAGTTTGTATCATGTAAATTATCATAGCCGTCGTCCAATATTTTCAGGCGTCACCGCAGATTTTGGTGCTGTCGCGGGGGATATTGGTTATTTAGCGGTTAATGAAATTACCGAAGATAATTATACTGAATTAAATACTTTTTCTCGTGTTGAACTGGATTATCCAGAAGACATCAAAATGTATGCGATGAGCTTTAACACCACTATCGGCACGACTGCCTTTGCTGGTGAAGTGAGCTATCGTCAAGATGAACCAATGCAAATTGACGATGTTGAATTGCTTTTTGCAGCGGTACCACAGCAACTTGCTAATACAGGTAGCCCAGCATATGCCGCTTTAGACGGTGTCTCGCAAATGGTACAAGCTGATGGCACGCCATACCAACCAGGTCAAACATCACAAGGATATATTTTATCCGATACCGTGCAAGCACAAGCGACCTTAACACATTTGTTTGGTCCTACTTTAGGTGCAAGTCAATTTGTTGGTCTAATTGAAATTGGTGGCATCAATATTAATGATATGCCTGAGCAAAGTGAATTACGTTTAAATGGTCCAGGTACTGCGCGAAGTGGTAGCACCGGTGGTCTTATGCAGGTATTACAAGGTGGTACTGAAACTAACCCATTCCCAACAGAATTTGCTTGGGGCTATCGTGCGGTAGTTAAAATGGACTATACCAATGTTTTTGCTGGTATCAATATGTCGCCACGTATTGTCTTTGCTCATGATGTTAAAGGTATTACACCAGATCCACTGTTTATGTTTATTGAAGACCGAAAATCAATGTCTTTAGGTTTGAAATTTGATTACCAAAGTAAATGGTCAGCAGATATAAACTACAACAGTTTCTTCGGTGGTGTCGGCACTACCAACCAGATGGAAGATCGTGACTATGTATCTTTCAGCGTAAGTTATTCAATCTAATTTAAGGCAGTAATCATGAGAAATAACATGAATAAAGTCACATTATTATCATTGACCATCTCTATGGTCATATCAACAGGTGCTTTAGCTAAAGTACCTAGCGATCAAGTGGCAAAATTGTCATCGGAATTAACGCCAGTTGGTGCAACTCGTGCAGCGAATAAAGACGGTTCAATTCCTAAGTGGACTGGCGGTATTACTAAAGCTCCTGCGGGATATACGGTTGGTGATCACCATATTGATCCTTTTCCTAATGATAAAATAGAATTCACCATTACTGCAAGTAATGTTGCTGAGTACAAAGGGCTGTTAACACCAGGTCAAATCAAGTTATTTGAGACCTATCCTGATACTTATAAAATGAATATTTATCAAACACGTCGTAGTGCTTCTTACCCTGAACATGTTTATCAGGCTGTGCGTATTAATGCTTCACGTGCAGAGCTGGTTAAAGAAGGTAATGGTATTCAAGGGGCTGCTGTTGGTATTCCTTTTCCTATGCCAGCCAATGGTTTAGAAGCGATTTGGAACCATACCCTGCGTTATCGTGGTGAATCAGTCACCCGTTCTGGAGGTCAAGCGGCACCTACTGCATCAGGTAACTTTACTTATATTGGTTTAAAAGAAACATTATTATTACCTTACAGTATTAAGGGCGCCTCACCTGAGGAACTAGAAAATACTAATATTTTATTTAAATTTAAACAGAAAGTGACCGAGCCAGCACGTTTAGCCGGTACTGCATTGTTAGTACATGAGACCATGGACCAGGTGAAAACACCTCGTCAGGCTTGGACTTACAATACCGGTCAACGTCGTGTTCGTCGTGCGCCAAATGTTGCTTATGATGCACCTGGAACAGCAGCAGATGGTTTAAGAACTACTGATGATTTTGATATGTATAATGGCGCGCCAAATCGCTATAACTGGACATTAAAAGGCAAGCAAGAATTGTTGATCCCTTATAATGACTACCGTCTTCATAGTGATGAACTTAAATATGAAGATATTATACAGCCAGGTCATATCAACCCAGACCTAGTGCGTTATGAAAAACATCGTGTTTGGGTGGTAGAAGCTAACCTTAAAGAAAATACTCGTCATATCTATAAAAAGCGTGTCTTTTATATCGATGAAGATAGCTGGCAAATAGCGGTGACTGATATTTATGATAATCGTGATGAGCTTTATCGCGTAGCTGTAGCCCATGCTATTAACTATTATGATGTACCGACACTTTGGTCAACACTTGATGTTTATCATGATCTGCAGTCGCGTCGTTATATTGCCATTGGCTTAGATAACGAAACGAAGATGTATGATTTCTCAACTAAACTAAATGAGCGAGATTTTACTCCCGCGGCCCTAAGACGAGAAGGTCGTAGATAATCAGTAATATGGAAACGGCTGACAGATGTTAGCCGTTTTTTTTAGCGCTGTATTAAGTGTTTGTTTAGTACATACTTTACTTAGTTCATAGTTTAATTTAGTTAAGTTTACCTTTATTTTTATTACTATTTTTATTTTCAGAAATCAAAAAGAAAGAGTGTTGTTATGCGTTTATTAGTTGCTTTTGCAGTTATTTCTATTATTTCCCTTTCCTCCGTTCGTGCTGCAGACTCAGCTGTAACTTCTGCTACCTTAGCGTCTGCAACCGAATCGGCTTTAGCCAGTAAATCATTATTATTAGATATTTCCCCCATCGGCCAAGATAAATTAGTTGCTGTTGGCCAACATGGACATATTTTGTTGTCAAATGATGGTGAAAATTGGCAGCAAGCCAATGTGCCAGTCCAGGCAACATTAACCAGCGTCTATTTTTTAAATGAGCACTTAGGTTGGGCTGTTGGTCACGATGCCACTATATTACATAGTCAAGATGGCGGCCTTAACTGGCAAGTGCAACAATATTTACCAGAACTTGAAAAACCCTTGCTTGATATTTATTTTAAGAATGCCCAACAAGGCCTTGCTGTAGGGGCCTATGGACAAGTTTTTCGCAGCAATGATGGCGGTACAACTTGGCACAGTGAATTTCATCAAGAGTTTCTCTTAGCCGACGATGTCGACTACATTAAAGAACTCAAAGCCGAAGATGAAGAAGCATACCTAGATGAAATAGCTTTCATTTTGCCGCACTTCAACGGGTTAGTGCAAGATGGACGGACTTTATTCCTGCTAGGTGAAACTGGCTTGCTTGCTAAAAGCAATGACTTTGGTCTTACTTGGCAGAAATTTGATGGTTTTTATCAGGGCTCATTTTTCTCATTGGCTAGAACACAAAGTGGTAACATTTTAGTTGCTGGTTTACGTGGACATGTGTTTCGTAGTATAAAAAACGGCCAGCAATGGCAAGAAATAGCCACAAACACCACGGCATTGCTCAATGATATTGTTTTTGCTGATGATGAACGCATATTTGTTTTAGGGAATAATGGCATGTTACTGGTTAGTAGCGATGATGGTGAAAGCTTCAGCCAAAGACCTCAACAAGACGGTAAAACCTTAATTGCTGGTGTATGGTTTAAAGGGCGTTTATTGGCCGTTTCAGATGTTGGTATTAAGGTATTGAGTTTACCGAGCAATTAACAAACACAATCGTTTAAAAGCAATTTAATCATTAAATATAATAAAGTTCGGAATGTATCACTATGAAAATTTCTCTGGCTAGTCGTATTGAAGTAAGCCTATTTCGTCATAAATTCCTGGTGTTAATGTTATTCATCATCACCAGTGCATTTTTTCTTTTTCAAGCGACACAAATTAGGCTTGATGCCTCGTTTACCAAAAACATACCGCTAAATCATAGCTACATGAAAACCTATCTAAAGCATAGGGCGAATTTTGGTGGCGCGAATACTATACTCATCTCGGTTTGTGATAGTAGTGGTGATATTTTTAATCCTGGTTTTTTTGATGCCTTAAAAGGTGTGCATGACAAACTATTCTTCATCCCTGGTGTTGATAGAATTCAAGTGAAATCACTGTTTTCACCAAGTACACGCTTTGTTGAAGTGGTTGAAGATGGTTTTGCTGGCGGCCCCGTTATTCCCGCTGACTTTCAACCAACAACTCAAGGTTTAGCTGTTGTTAAAGCTAATATTGAAAAAGCCGGCATAGTAGGCAGTATTGTTGCCGATGACTACAGCTGTGCCATGGTTAAGGCGGCTTTATTAGACATTAACCCCGATACTGGTGAGAAGTTAGATACCCTAGAAATAGCGGGCCAGCTCGAACAAGAAATTCGTCAAGAGTTTGAGCGCGATAATATAACGGTTCATATCATTGGTTTTGCAAAAATGGTTGGTGATGTTGCCGAAGGTGCGAAAGGTGTGGTGTTATTCTTCGCGCTTGCCATTGGTATTACTGCGGTGATGGTATACATATTCTGTCATTCAGTTCGTTTAACAATTCTACCTATTCTGTGTTCGTTAGTAGCGGTTGTCTGGCAAATGGGCATGTTGTCAACTCTGGGTTTTGGTCTTGACCCTATGTCTATCTTGATTCCCTTTTTGGTGTTTGCTATTGGCGTTAGTCATGGTGTACAGATGATAAACTCGGTCGTTAAAAAAGTCGCTATTGGCTTAACACCGGCATCAGCTGCACAAGCAAGTTTTAGAGCCTTATTGATCCCAGGCGGTGTTGCCTTAGTTTCTGACACTGTTGGCTTTTTAACCTTATTATCCATTGACATTGGCATTATTAAAGAGTTAGCTATTACCGCTTCTATTGGCGTGGCGATGATCATTTTAACTAACCTTATCCTACTGCCAGTATTGCTTTCTTATACCAAAATAAGAACGACGGCAAAAGTAGGGCAGTTAACTGAAGAAAGTGCTGTTTGGACATTCATGGCTAGTTTTGCCACTAAAGGTCCGGCAAGAGTGATATTAGTGCTTACGGCTATTTTATTTGCGGTAGGGTTTTATCAAGGGCAAGCATTAAAAATTGGCGAATTACACGCTGGTGCTCCTGCGCTACATGAATCATCGCGTTATAACCAAGATACTTTCTTAATTACCGATAGGTATGCAATCAGTGTCGATTATATGTCTGTTATTATCGAAACAACTGAAAATGCCTGTACCTACTACGATACCATGGCTACGATCGATAGGTTCCAGTGGCAGATGGAAAACGTTGCCGGTGTGCAATCTGCGGTAAGCTTAGCGTCTATATCTAAATTAGTGAATGCCGGTTATAACGAAGGCAATCCTAAGTGGCGAGTTATTCCACGTAATCAACATACATTAGTACAGTCGATTGCACGGGTACCATCTTCAAGTGGCCTGTTAAATCATGACTGTAGTGTTATGCCGGTGATTTTATTCCTAGAAGATCACAAAGCAAACACCATCAATACGGTTATTGTTGCGGTGAAAGCAGCAGCTAAAGAATTAGGCAACGAACAAGTTCAATTTAAGCTAGCTTCTGGCCCTGTCGGGGTTATGGCAGCCACGAATGAAGCGGTAGCAGAAGCACAATTACCTATGATGCTTTATGTTTATGGTGCGGTAATAGCGTTATGTTTACTTAGTTTTAGAAGCATTAGAGCAACAATAGTTGTGGTTGTGCCTTTATATGTTGTCTCTACATTAGCTCAGTGGTTGATGACAGTACTTGATATCGGTTTAACGGTATCCACACTGCCCGTTATTGCCTTAGGGGTTGGTATTGGTGTTGATTATGGTATTTACATACTCTCTACCATGAGTACTAAGCTTAAAGAGGGCATGAATGTTCATGATGCTTATTTAGCGGCATTAAAAGAGCGAGGCAGTGCTGTGCTAATCACAGGCTTAACGTTAGCGATAGGCGTTTCCACATGGTTCTTCTCGGATTTAAAATTCCAAGTAGATATGGGCATATTACTAACCTTCATGTTCTTGGTTAATATGTTGGCGGCTATTATTATTTTACCGGCACTGTCAGCCTTTTTATGGTCAAATAAAAATAACGATAAAAACTCAAACTAAAAGCTAAACTTTTACGGAACAATTCATTGTTCATGTTAGGTTTAGAATAATAGCTCTATATTAAAGATGACATTAAGCACTTAATTAAATACAAAACTGTATTATTAAGTGCTTTTTTTTTGCTGAAATAAAACAATTAACGGTAATGAATATTGCATAAATAAACAATAAAAAAGCCGTTTAACCAGTATCTATTTATCATTACTGCATAAACACTGTTAACTGTAAAATAAACTGTTCATTTACTTATCCACCTCTTGAATAAAATACAAAAAAACACTCGCAATAGCCTAAGTTTATTCATAAAATCCACTGTATAGTCTATTCTGATAGACAAAATATAAAAAAATAAAGCATAAATTCTATTCTAGTAACTTGTTTACTTAACAGTAATAGCCTTTATCAAAACCAAAAGTAATTATTTCAAGCTTTCTTTTTAAAAGGAAAAGGAAACATCCATGGCGTTAGTAAACGGTTCACCCTCGGTTATTCTTAGCAATGTAGCAAAAATTATTCAACAGAAAGTAGATGGTAAAACAGCTCCCTTAGTGGAAAAGTTTGCCCAATTACTTTACGGCAACATGTCCTCATTAGATCTCGATCACCGTAATGAGAGTGACATGTATGGTGCGGCATTAAGCTTGTGGAGTTCACTTAACGAGCATAAAGATGATGCACCTGTTATCCATGTTTTTAATCCCTCGGTAAGTAAGAATGGTTGGAAGTCTAGCCATACTATTATCGAAGTGATTATTCAAGATATGCCATTTTTAGTGGACTCTATCCGTATCGCTTTAAACCGCTTAGGTTTATCACCACACTTGATGTTAAATGCGCCACTAAAAATAACTCGCGATAAAAAATTGGAAGTGACCGAATTAGCACCTATTGTTGATAATCTTGTAAAAGCCAGTTCAGAAGAAACCATATTTTTAATTGAAATTGATCGTCAATCTACCGAAGAAGAGTTAAGTAGCATTAAAAACACCTTACTCTCTGTAGTTGAAGATATCCGATTAACCGTCAGTGATTGGCAGCCGATGTTAGCTTGTTTAAAGAAGGTTATTGGGGATGTTAAAAAAGCTAAGTACCCTGGCACCAAAGCGCATAAAGAAGACACTTTAAGTTTTCTAAATTGGATGGCGGCTAATAACTTTACTTTAATGGGCTACCGCTCATATGACGTAAAAGCCGTTAAGGGCGATATTTCATTAGAAGCCAATGTTGAATCTAGCCTTGGTTTAATGAAAAACTCACCAGGAAATAAATCACGTCTTGTATCAAGCCTTAGCGCAACAGGTCGAGAAGTAGCACTTGGTCAAAACCACCTTATTTTAACTAAAACTAACTCAAACTCACGTGTTCATCGTCCTGCGCAACTTGATTACATTGGGGTAAAACGCTTCGATGATAAAGGCAATGTCGTTGGTGAGGAACGCTTTATTGGACTTTTTGGCTCCGCTTATTACACCAATAGCGCACTAGACTTACCGCTTATTAACTCTAAAGTGATGGCCGTATGTAAAGCGTCTCCTTTTGCCAAAGGTACTCACAACTACAAAACGCTCATTAATATATTAGAAACCTATCCAAGAGACGAAATTTTACAGTCTTCGGTAGAAGAGCTATTGCACAATGTTACCGGCATTTTGCAGATGCAGGAACGTGACTATACTGGCTTGTTTGTTCGACGTGATGCTTTTGATCGTTTCTACTCTTGTATGGTTTATGTACCAAGAGAGCGCTACAACACTAAATTACGTATGGAAACGCAAAGCTTACTTCAAGAAGTGTTTGACAGTAATGAAGAAGTTGAATTTACAACTTTCTTCTCAGAGTCGGTTCATGCTAGAACCCATTACATTGTTCGAGTTAACTCAACTAAAGCAGATATAGACGTGAAAGAAATAGAAAAGAATTTGAACGAAGCCGCCCGTAATTGGGATGATAAACTTGTCAGTGCTTTAGGAGCTAATCGTGGTGAAGCTGCAGCGAAAGCCCTGAGCCGTAAATATGTTAAATTTCCACAAGCTTATAAAGATGAAGTATTACCAGGCTCTGCTATTGTTGATATTGAAAAATTAGAAAACCTCACCGCAGAAAATGATTTGGAAATGCTTTTTTATCAACCGCTTGAAGAGAAGCCGGATAGCCGTTTTGTTAGATTAAAATTATTTCATACCGGCGAACCTATTCACTTAAGTGATGTATTGCCAATGTTGGAGAACTTTGGTCTACGTGTTATTGGCGAAAGACCTTATGCTATCCAAACGGCTGATGGTGAAACAAGCTGGATATTAGATTTTTCTATGTTCCTTACCGGTGAAGGTAAGTTCGATGTTTACAAAGTTAGAACGCTTTTCCAAGATGCTTTTGCCAAAGTATGGCATGGCGATTTAGAAGACGATGGTTTCAACCGTCTTATTTTAGGTGCCGGTATTGAAGGTCGTGCAGTGTCTATTTTACGAGCTTTTGCTAAGTATGAACGCCAAATTGGTGGTCGTTTTAGCCAGAGTTATATTGAAAACACCTTCTCTCGCTATCCTGATATGGCTGAATTACTGATTAAGTTATTTGTTTTACGCTTTGACCCAAAAAGTAAATCAACTGCATCTGCGAAAGAAAAAGCAACCAATAAACTGTTAGCAGAAATTGAGAGTTCACTCGATGATGTTGCTAACCTAGACGATGACCGCATTATTCGCCGTTTTGTCGAATTGATTAATGCCACTATCCGTACTAACTATTTCCAAGCAGACCCGGTGAAAGGAGATAAATCATACATTTCATTTAAAATCCTTCCTGAGCTAATAAGCGAAATGCCTCAGCCAGTACCAAAATTTGAAATCTTTGTTTATTCACCACAAATTGAAGGTGTGCATTTACGGGGCGGTAAAGTTGCTCGAGGCGGCTTACGTTGGTCAGATAGAAGTGAAGATTTCCGTACTGAAGTCCTTGGTTTAGTTAAAGCACAGCAAGTTAAAAATACCGTTATTGTTCCGGTTGGCGCTAAAGGTGGTTTTGTCTGTAAACAATTACCTAATGGCTCACGTCAAGAAATCTTCGAAGCGGGTAAAGAGTGTTACCGTACCTTTATTCGTGCCTTGTTAGACATTACTGATAACATTGTTGCCGGTGAAGTTGTACCACCTAAAGATGTGGTTCGTTTTGATGATGATGACGCTTATCTCGTGGTTGCTGCTGATAAAGGCACGGCAACTTTTTCTGATGTTGCCAACGCCTTATCTGAAGAATACAACTTCTGGTTAGGTGATGCTTTTGCTTCAGGCGGAAGTGTTGGTTATGACCATAAAGCCATGGGTATTACTGCTAAAGGTGCTTGGGAGTCAGTTAAACGTCATTTCAGAGAAATGGATATTGATTGCCAAAATACTGATTTTACCTGTATCGCTATTGGTGATATGGCGGGTGATGTATTTGGTAATGGTATGCTGTTGTCAAAACATATTCGCTTACAAGCAGCGTTTAACCATATGCATATCTTTATTGACCCTAGTCCAGAAGCCGCTAGTTCTTATGTAGAGCGTGAACGTTTATTTAATTTACCCGGTTGTACTTGGGAAGATTACAATAAAGAGCTTATTTCAAAAGGTGGCGGTATTTTCAGTCGTCATGTGAAATCCATCAAGCTCACGCCTGAAATCAAAAAAATGATCGGTACGCAAAAACAAAGCATGGCACCTACTGACTTAATGCAAGCCATTTTAAGTATGAAGGTCGATTTACTTTGGAATGGTGGTATAGGTACCTATGTTAAAGGTAGCAAAGAAACACATTTAGAAGTAGGTGACAGAGCGAATGATACCCTACGTATTAATGGTGTAGATCTGCAAGCTAAAGTGGTTGGCGAAGGTGGTAACTTAGGCTTAACTCAACTCGGCCGTATCGAATATGCAGCGAACGGTGGTCGTATTAATACCGATGCTGTTGATAATGCCGGTGGTGTTGATTGTTCAGATAATGAAGTAAACATTAAAATATTACTAAATACCTTGGTGCAAAATGGTGATTTAACCATTAAGCAACGTAATAAACTCCTTCATGATATGACTGATGAAGTCGGTGATATTGTTATTGAAGATTGTTATCGCCAAACACATTCGTTATCTATCACCGCTATGCGTGGTGCTAATCAGCTAAAAGAGCAAGTACGCTTTATTCATGAGCTTGAAAGAGCTGGGAAATTGAATCGCGCTCTAGAATACATTCCAGATGACGAAGAAATTGCTGATAGGTTAGCCCAAGGTAAAGGCTTAACTCGTCCTGAACTTTCGGTATTACTTGCTTACAGTAAAATGGTACTTAAAGATGATTTAGTTCATGTTGAAATTACTGATAACCCTTATCACAACAGTTTATTAATTGAAGCTTTCCCACGTCAGTTACGTGAGCAGTATCAAGCCGAGATGCAATTGCATCCATTGCGTGCAGAAATTATTGCCACCAAACTTGCCAATAAAATTGGTAATGATATGGGCTTTAACTTTGTTAATCGTATGCAAGAAGAAACCGGTGCCAGTATTGCCGAGATTGCTAATTGTTATACTATTGCCAGTGCAGTGTTTGAACTAGGTGACTTTTGGCAGCAAATTGAGGTGTTAGATAATCAAATATCTACCGCTATTCAAACTGAAATGCTGTTCCAATACCGCAGAACTGTTCGTCGCGTAACTCGTTGGTTCCTACGTCATCGTAACAAGTCACTTTCTATCGCAGAATCGATTGCCTTGTATCAACCAACATTTACCATTTTGTCTGAAAAGTTATTTAGCTTTATGATCGGTACTGAAGTTGAAGGATTAGAGCGTGTTGCGGCTGATTTAGTTGAGGCTGGTGTGCCTAAAGTTGTTGCTACGCGTCTAGCACAGTTAAGCACTTTGTTCTCGACCATGGATATTGCTGAAGTTGCTCAGGAAAATAACTGTACAGTTGAGCAAGCAGCAGACTTATACTTCAAATTGGGTGCACGTTTAGAGTTACATTGGTTCCTAGACCAAATTACTCGCCAACCGGTGGCAAACCACTGGCAAGCACTTGCGCGAGCTTCATTTAGAGAAGAGTTAGATTGGCAACAACGTTCATTAACGTCAGTGGTATTACGCTGTCAATGTGACGCTCAGTTTGCCGACTTAGAGCAACTGCTTACTGAATGGATTGACGTAAATGAGCAACCACTTGAGCGTTGGAAGCACATTTTGGCTGACTTTAAAGTCGGCCAGTCTCATGACTTCGCTAAATTCTCAGTAGCGTTACGTGAATTAATGTTATTGAGCCTAAATTGCCAACCGGTTTCAGCTAAATAAAAACCAAAATAACTGTTAACTAAGTTTATTTTGGTCAAACAGAGCTAGCATATTGTAATGCTCGCTTTAACTGATAAAATCCTCGCCTAGCGGGGATTTTTTATTTTTATTATTTACAAGTCGAGGCATTATGTTTTATCCAGCCATTCGTAAAGTTCTTTTTCAGTTTGACGCTGAAACCATCCATGAGTTGACAATTAAGGGCTTAAAAAACACAGGTAAATCACCTCTTAATGTTTTTTATAAACAACAAGTACAAGATAAACCGGTAACCGTTATGGGGATAAAATTCCCTAACCCCCTTGGTTTAGCTGCCGGTCTTGACAAAAATGGTGAGTGTATCAATGCCTTCGCTGCTATGGGCTTTGGTTTTGTTGAAGTTGGCACGGTAACACCTCGTCCTCAACCGGGTAATGATAAACCACGTATTTTTAGATTGCCTGAAGCTAACGCGATTATAAATCGTATGGGCTTTAACAATAAAGGTGTTGATTACTTAGTATCACAAGTACAAGCAGCTAACTTTAAAGGTGTTTTAGGTATTAATATTGGTAAAAATAAAGATACCCCAGAAGAAAATGCTAAAGATGACTATCTACACTGCATGCGTAAAGTCTACGATTTAGCAACGTACATAACGGTGAATATATCTTCTCCTAATACTCCAGGATTACGTTCGCTACAATACGGTGATGCCTTAAATGACTTATTGTCTGCTTTAAAGGCTGAGCAGAAAATACTTACAGATAAGTACGGCAAGTATATCCCTCTAACGGTTAAAATTGCGCCAGATTTAAATGAAGATGAAGTTAAATCCATTGCTAAGTCTTTAATTGATAATGGTATTGATGGTGTTATTGCCACCAATACAACTTTATCTCGAGAAGGCGTTGAAGGTCTTGAGTTTGGCGGCGAGCAAGGTGGCTTAAGCGGTCAACCGGTAAAAGATAAAAGTACTCAGGTTATCAAAATATTAAGTGAAGCCCTTGATAACAAACTACCAATTATTGGTGTTGGCGGCATAGCGTCAAGTGAAGATGCCAATGAAAAGTTAGCTGCTGGCGCAAGTTTAGTACAAGTATATACCGGCTTTATTTATCAAGGACCACCGTTAGTTAAAGATATAGTTAACGGCTTGTAAGTGATGAAATGCTAAGTAGCCATTTGTAGTATTCTAATTTTGTGTTTTGTTACAAAGTGTTGCTTGTCTAGCAGTGCGGTTACGCTACACTAGCCGAGTAAATACCATCAAAAGAAAAATCATCACAATAATAATTATGTAAGTGAGAAGTATCGATGAATGTCCTGAAAAAAAGTTTATTAGCTATTACCGTTGCAACGAGTTTAGTCGCCGCCACTGCAGCTATGGCGCAACCAGCAAGCTCTGAAAAACACGCTGTCTATGCAACCGAGTTACGCCAATCTATCTTTAAGCTATTGGGAAGTAACATGGGGCCATTGGGCGCTATGGCGAAAGGAAAAACTCCAGTTGATGCAACAATTGTTGAAAAAAATGCCACTCGCATCAACCAATTATCTTTGATGATTGCTGATTACACACGTACTGATACTTCAAAGTTCGATGTTAAAACGGAAGCTTTAGCCAAAATTTGGCAAGAAACTGACCATTTCAACAAAGATATCGACAAGCTAACCTTAGCGTCTGCTAAGCTAATTGCTGCGGCAAAATCTAACGATGAAAGTGCCATTAAAAAAGCTATCGGTGGTGTTGGTAAAACGTGTGGTGGTTGTCACAACGATTTTAAGAAAGATTAATTTATAGCATTATCGTTAAAATGACTTTGCCTTTAAAAGCCTTTGCATCTGCAAGGGCTTTTTTGTTGGCCATTATTAGGGAGTACTGAGCAGTGAACAAGAAATTTTTAACGGTTAAAAACTAATAGGAAACTAGATAGTCACTGATAAATTTCTCATGTAATTAATGACTTAATCGCTAGAATTAAAAGATCACATGTATTAAACTTACCACGGTTAATTTTAACAGTTAGTAACATTTAACAAAAATATAGGGATTTATCATGAAAAAATTATTAATTGCTTCTGCTTTATTAGTATCGACTTCTGCACTTGCAGATGCACCGGGTAGCCAATCTTGTGGTTGGGGCAACATGCTTTTCGCTGGTCAAACAGGCACTCCTAGTCATGTTTTAGCGGCAACAACAAACAACTCAACTGGTAACAATACTTTTGGTATGACATTCGGTACTAACGGTTGTTCAACTAAAGGTACATTGACTTACGGCGGTAAGGAAATGATTGATGTTAGCATGATTATGGATGAGTTCAGTGAAGACGTTGCTCGTGGTGATGGTGAAGCATTAACAGCCGTTGCTGTTTCTTTAGGTGTATCAGAAGCAGACCGTGCTTTATTCAAGTCGACACTTCATAACAACTTCAATACATTATTCCCTTCAGAAGAAGTAACCACTGAGCATGTAGTTAGCTCAATGTTCTCTTTAATGAAAAATGACGAAACGTTAGTTAAATATACAGTATAGTTTCTAGCTCTTTTGATGATAAAAGGCTGCTTCAGGTAGCCTTTTTTAATTAGTTAATTTATATTTTTCAACTTTCATTAATACCACTACATTTCTAGCAAGTAATCTCTATGACCTTAAAAGCATCGCTATTATCTTTATCTTTATTTTTTATGTTGACTGTAAAAGCGTTTGCGCAGCAGCCAACGAATATTTCTCAATTAGCACAAACTGAGCAATGGCGTGCGTTATTACATATCAATACACAAAAAGAAGGCAGTGATATTCAAAGTTATGTTGATGACGCTAGTTTCTTTTTAGCGACTGACGGCGCAACAAACCCGGAAAGTGAATTATTAGCCACTATTGCGGCTTTAAAAAAGCAAGACGATACTCAATGTAAATTTCCGGCAAGAACGCTATTTTTATTAGAAAACATTAAAGGTCTTAGCAAAGAAGTTAAACCCTTTTATTGTCAGGAATATCGAGACTGGCGCAACAAACTCAGCACTACCAGTGTGGTATTGGTTTTTGCATCAGCGCAACTCAATAGTCCCTCATCTATGTATGGCCATACTTTTTTCCGTTTTGATCCTGAAAATGTTGAGCAAGACTCAACTTACCTTTCTTATGCCTTGAATTTTGGTGCGACCGTACCCGAAGGCGATGCCGGCTTTTTATATGCGGCCAAAGGATTAACGGGGGGCTACCCAGGTAATTTTGCTGCTAATCCTTATTTTGAAAAAATTAAAGAGTATAACCGCCTGGAAAACAGAGACTTATGGGAATATAAATTAAATTTAAACCAGCATGAAATTGATGCCATGTTAGCCCATATATGGGAATTACAAGGTATCAACTTTGAATATTACTTTTTTGATGAAAACTGCTCCTTTCGTTTACTGGAGTTACTTGATGTTGCTAGACCTGGCTTGTATCTAGCGAATAATTTTCCGGTAACGGCAATGCCATTAGATACTGTTAGGGTCGTGCAAGATGCAGACTTAATCGCAGAGACTCATTACCGAGCGTCAATTTTAACTGAGCTAAAAACACAGTTAGCCATGTTGAGCGAGAATGAAAATGCCTTGGCACTGGCTTTATCTAAAGATATTAAGGTATTAACAATACCAGCGTTTATTAGTCTTCCTCTTGAGCAGCAACAAATTATTGTTGATAGTGCCTATCGGTATTTACGTTACCAAAATACGTTTAATGGTCGCCCTAAAGACACTACACGCCGAAGCTTCTTATTACTGAGACGACTAAGCGAAAACCCAACCAAGTTAATCATTCCTATTGAAGAGCCTTTGAGGCCAG
This sequence comes from Colwellia sp., assembly GCF_013215345.1. Taxonomy (GTDB): domain Bacteria; phylum Pseudomonadota; class Gammaproteobacteria; order Enterobacterales; family Alteromonadaceae; genus Colwellia. The sequence goes on from NZ_JABSOV010000023.1 coordinate 42,337, forward strand.
ATCTTGGCCATAAAACATCAATGCTCGGCGTTAGTTTTGGACAAAACCTAGAAAAATCTTTCGTAGAGATGAAATACCGAGGTAGCTATCATGACTTACTTGACCCTATTGCGGGTTATTACCAAGGTATGTCATTAAATATGGTCAATATCATGATCAGAGCCTATGAAGGCGGTGATATAAAACTAGAGAAAGCAGAATTACTTGATATTGTTTCTTTATCACCAAGGAACAGCTATTTCTCTCCTTGGTCATGGAAAGCCAATATCAGTGTAGAGCAACAATGGACAGTTGATAAGGAAGTGCTCATCACTCAAGGCTCAGGTGGTGGCGGTGTTAGTTACCAAATACAGGCTAACAGCCATTTTTTTGCTTTTGCCACGGGCAGGTTAGAGTTTAATCGTAAGCTTGATAGTTTTGCCGCCGTTGCACCAGGGGTACAGTTAGGTTTTTTACATTACTGGTCTAAAAGCACCTTGATGATTGAAGCCGAGCATTATCAGTTTTTGTTTGATCAAACCCAACGCAGTCGAGTGAGTTTTAAACAAAGTATACAACTTGGTGATAATGATAGTTTGAGGGTCTCTGCTGAATTTCATCGTATTGAAAGTAAGGATCATGCCAACAGTAGCTTTCAAGAGTTCAAGTTCGAATATCGCCACTACTTTTAATGACTCTAAATTTATTTTTCTTTAACAATGATATGAAATAAAGCTATAGAAGCCTATGTAATCTGGACGGTGTAAATAGTTTAAATAGTAAAAAACCCAAAAAAGGTTAGCCAAGCGGCTAACCTTTTTTGTTAAAACAGTTACCTGCGATAGTCTTAAGCAAGCCTTTAGCGATAATTCAACTGGTATTTAACTAGAATTTAATAGTAAAACTCTTCAAGTACCGGTGCATTAATGATCACCAGCCAATAAACAAAACTAACACAACAAACGGCGACAATACAGCCAAGAATAAGTTTGGAATGTGGAATAGCATCAACAGCGCTTACCTGATCAGCGGCTTTTTTTCCGGTGATCATGGGGAGAACTAAGTTTTGCTTTTTAATGCGCCAATAGTAGGTAATAGCGCCAATGTGTAAAGCAATAGCTGCGATCATAAAGTCAAAGGTGTTGTGATGGATAAAAGCCATTACTTTCTCTAAATCATTACCAATACTGCCGTAGTATGGCCCTGAGGAAAATATATCATCATTGATAAATAAACCGCTAATGGCTTGTAAAGAGATTAACACAATCATCATTACTACCATCAATGCACCTAAGGGATTATGCCCAGGGGTTTTTTTATTCTCTTTTGCTGGGTGTAAATAGCTGATAAGAGTTTTAGGTGAGGGGATAAACTGGGAAAATCTCGCATGTTTTGGCCCAATAACACCCCATAAAATTCGAAAGGCAATTAACGCTAAGGCAACGAAACCCAATTGCATATGTAATTCAACCATTTCTCCGTCTTGCTCTGAGGTATACCAGCTAGCCAAAATAGTGATGGCAAAGCTCCAATGAAAAATGCGTAAGGGTAAATCCCAAATAAGATGTTTTTCTGTCACGTGATAACCTTTAATTGCCCAAGGGGGTGGTGATTTAGGATGTTATTTTACCCTAAGTTACTATGTAAAGTTAAGTCGCTAAATGTTACTTGGGTTAATTACTGTTTATTTATAGATAGTAACTTAGTTAACCTACAGCTGAATTAGGCCAGAGAAATAGACTTATTAAAGTAATATTAATGGCTTTTCTTACATTTTTGGAATTTTTAAAGGGGCTCTAATATTTTTAAGGAAACATATTTTAATAGGATTTTGAGGCTTAAGCATTTTTTTTATATGTTGTCAGGGGTATGATAAGGTTAATTAGCTCCCAGCTTTCCTAAATAAGAATAAAAATAGAAATATCATGAAGAAACTTCAATTTATTAGTGCCATTACTTCACTACTCATCACTACGCCGCTGATGGCGCAAACAACCTTAATAAAGAATGTAAACGGTTACACCCTTAGTGGTGATACCTTAATGAAATTTTCTGCCATCTCGTTTACTAATGACACCATCAATAAAACATATCAAGCAGGTGAAGTCGTTGATTTAGCGAATGATGTGGTGGTTATTGATGGCCATGGTAAAACGATGCTGCCAGGATTAATTGATGCACATGGTCATGTACTCGGCTATGGACACAGTTTGCTGCGCGTTGATCTGGTTAATACGTTTTCTGAAGATGATGCCGTTAACCGTACAATAGTTTATGCCAAAGATAATCCATTATTGAGCTGGGTTCTAGGTCGGGGCTGGAACCAGGTGCAATGGTCTAATAATGCTTACCCTAATGCTAAAAGTTTAGATAAAGCTTTTCCGGACAAACCGGTATGGCTTAGACGAGTTGATGGTCATGCTGGCTGGGCAAACGCTAAAGCCATGGCGTTAGCGGGAATAACTTCAGCGAGTCAATCTCCGGCTGGCGGGGAGATAATAAGAGATGAAAATGGCCAACCTACCGGTATTTTCATTGATAATGCTATGGAATTAATTACAGCAAGCATCGCTCAACCATCACGTACAGAAGATAAGCTAGCGTTAACAAAAGCAATGTATTCATTGGCAAGTTTGGGATTAACAAGTGTCCATGATGCCGGCATAGATCAAAAGAATATTAACTTATATAAAGAACTGGCCAGTGAAAATAATATGATTATTCGTATTAATGGCATGTTGTATTTACCCAGCGAAAACTGGCAACAACAATTAGCCGATGGCCCTTTTAAAACTGACAATGAAATGTTTATTTTTAACAGTGTAAAAATTCAAGCGGATGGCGCTTTAGGTAGTAGAGGAGCGTCTTTAATAGATGATTATAGCGATCACGCGGGACATAAAGGTTTATTATTACATGATAATAAAACCTTACAGCATTATATTAGCTTTGCCATGAACGCTGGCTTTCAAGTAAACACTCATGCCATTGGTGATAATGCTAATAAATTGATATTGGATCTTTATCAGCAAAGCATTGCTAAAAGTAACACTAAGTTATTACGCCATAGAATAGAGCACGCACAAGTGCTGCGCTTAGTAGATATCCCTCGTTTTTCCTCACTTAATGTCATTGCCTCAATGCAAGCGACACACGCCACTAGCGATAAAAACATGGCTGTTACTCGTCTTGGCGAGCAACGTATTTTAGGTGCATATGCATGGCGAAAGTTACTTGATAGTAACGCTATTATTGCTGCCGGCTCAGATTTTCCGGTAGAGTCGCCCAATCCGTTTTATGGTTTACATGCAGCCATTACTAGGCAAGATCACAATAATTCACCCCAAGGCGGTTGGTATGCGGATGAGAAAATGACACCTGTTGAAGCGTTGAGAAGTTTTACCCTCGATGCCGCTTATGCGGGTCATCAAGAAAAGCTAATAGGCAGCTTAGAGACAGGTAAAAAAGCTGATTTCATTCTGCTGGCCAATGATATATTTACTATGCCGGCAAGCCAAATATGGCAAAGTCAGGTGTTACAAACATGGGTAGCAGGTAAAAAAGTATTTTCAGTTAACAATGAATCAAGCGTTAATTGAGCCCTTTTATAATTTGTTAACACTTGGCTAATAACCTGTTGTTAATTCGTTCAGACAATCAAAAAAGCCGATGTTTTTAAAATATCGGCTTTTACTTTTTCTCGTTAGGCGAGTTCGTTACCAGGGGGTATTAATAACTCTCGTTATGAACACTTAATACAGCACGACCCGATGGATCAGCATTGTTTTGAAAGCTTTCATCCCAAGCTAAAGCTTCTTCGGTACTACAAGCAACAGACTTGCCACCCATAACACAATCCGCAGCCGAAGCTAATGGGAATCGTTCTTCAAATATACAACGATAGTAATAACCTTCTTTATTATCAGGAGTATTCACCGGAAATCTAAAGCTAGCACTTTCTAGCTGCTGATCAGTCACTAGCGCTGCAACATGGGCTTTTAAACCATCAATCCAAGAGTAACCAACACCATCAGAGAATTGCTCTTTCTGACGCCATAAAATCTCTTTAGGTAAATATCCTTCAAAAGACTCACGTAAAATGGCTTTTTCCATTTTTCCATTGCCACACAGTTTATCTTCAGGGTTGATGCGCATGGCAACATCCATAAAGTTCTTATCTAAAAAGGGTACACGTGCTTCAATACCCCAAGCAGACATAGACTTGTTAGCACGTAAGCAATCAAATTTATGCAATCTATCGAGTTTACGGTTTAGCTCTTCATGAAAGGCTTGTGCGTTTGGCGCTTTATGGAAGTATAAATAGCCACCAAAAATTTCATCAGCACCTTCGCCTGAAAGTACCATTTTAATACCCATAGCTTTAATTTTACGGGCCATTAAATACATAGGAGTCGAAGCACGAATAGTAGTTACATCATAAGTTTCTAAATGATAAATAACTTCTTTAAGCGCATCGATACCTTCTTGCTCAGTAAAAACAATACTATGGTGGATTGTACCAATGCTGTCAGCAACGGTTTTTGCGGCAATTAAATCAGGAGAGCCGGCAAGACCACAAGCGAAAGAGTGCACTTTTGGCCACCAAGCTTCGCTTAAATCGTTTTCTTCAATTCTACGGGCAGCAAACTTTTGCGTAATGGCAGAAATTAATGATGAATCTAAACCACCAGATAATAATACGCCGTAAGGCACATCCGTCATTAGGTGACTTTTTACTGACTCTTCTAATGCTTCACGAATTTTAGTGGTACTGGTGGTATTGTCTTTAATTGCAGCATAGTCTTGCCAGTTGCGTTTGTAGTATTTTTGTAGCTTGCCAACGCGGCTATCTAAGATATGCCCAGGGGGAAATTCTTCAACAGTTTTACAAATAGGCATTAAGGCTTTCATTTCAGAGGCAACATAAAAGTTACCATCGCTATCATAACCAGTGTAAAGCGGGATAATGCCAATATGGTCACGGGCAATCAAATAAGAATTGTCTTTTTCGTTATACAAAATAAAGGCAAACATGCCTTGTAGTTTGTCAACAAACTCAACACCAAACTCTTCATACAAAGGTAAAATAACTTCGCAATCAGAAGCTGTTTGGAAATCGTAATCAACAGTTAAGTTACTGGCTAATGCTTTGTGGTTATAAATTTCACCGTTAACCGCTAGAACATTGCTTTTATCGCTGTTGTATAGTGGCTGAGCGCCATGCTCAGTATCAACAATGGATAAACGTTCATGCACTAATATGGCATGTTCGCTGTGATAAATGCCTGACCAATCAGGACCACGGTGACGTAAAAGACGAGAATATTCTAACGCTTGAGGACGAAGTGCATCTGCACCTGTTTTTATATCTAATATACCAAAGATCGAACACATTGAAGCGCTACTCCTTTATTAATATTGTTATGTTAACTTTTTAGCTGAAATAGCAAGTTAAGCCGAATTGTAAGGCCGGTTTTTTTATAAGAGGGGAGCCTGACCATACCTCTGTCGTTTATTTTTATCTCAATAAATAGTTAAATAATATAAAGTGAGAATAAAGCAACACATTTACTTTGACAGTTTTTATAGAAAGATCAATACCAAATAGTAAAGTTTTTGCACTAAAAGTTATAACTATAGTTATTTTAATAGCTCAACTGGTTAATCTTGTCGGGAATGAGAATATTGCCGATATTCTCATTTAGGGTTAAATTCTCATCTTGAGTTAAGCTATGTTTGGCATGTTCTTAAATTTTTAAGATTATGGCCATTCCACAGAAAAGTTATGCTGCTCTATTTTACTGTCTACGGCTTGTAACTTTTTAATTTTGGTTAAAAGCACATAATGAACTATGTAATCCTCTTTGATCAGCAGAACTTCTTTATCTTCAATAACATTAATATCAAACGCCATTCCTTGGTATTTCTCGTTGCTGTTAGTCGAAACCAAAATTTGGCTACGACGCATACATACAATCTCAAAATAGTCATGGGCGTCACAAGATATGCGCTTGTTCATTAATCACCTCTCATCATAAATCACTTTTTGATATAAATATTCAAAGTCGAATAATACTGTGCCCTTGAGTTGTTATGTTTTTTTGAACTACTGGATTGGCTATTTCACTATGACAAAAATTGCAGCGACTTTGCTCTATATTCTCACTTTGTATGCCAAAAGTAGCTAAGTAATCTTCAGCATACTGTTTTACCTGACTAATATTCTCATCATTAACTAGAACATCAAAATGAACATAATCACCAGTAGCAGTGTAGACATGAGTGTCATAAACGTGAATTTTCATAATATTTCCTTTTCATTCAACTTGTGATTATTGGCTTTTTCCGGGTAAACTTAAGTCACCTGAAGCAATGTCAAAAACATCCGTTACACATAACAATGGTGCGTGTACTTGCTGATTTATCTTCAACCCTGCTGTAACCCCATCAAATGAGAAGTTGTCACTAAAACCAATAGCAGATAGAGGAACCCTTACTAACACTTCTGAACCTTCTAAGGAAAAATCAAAGCCAGGGCTATCAATAAATATGGGCAAATTTGGCCATGTTTTAGGAAGCGCTGGTGAACTACCTTTTTCAATATCTTTAACTTTCAAAGCTCCTTCGCCACAAGCATTGTCAGGTACTAATACCACCCAGTGACTATGCCACTTATCACCGTCGTTGCTTTTGTTTCCATCATTATCTTCATCATATAAAGGTGTATCGTCAAAGTCTGGGTGGACCGTTAACGCTAACGCTAAAATACCTTGGTCAGCCTCAAAACCAACCGCTGCACTATTTAATGATGTTGGCCAGACATAGCTAAATACATCAGCACCAGCTAATTTTCCATTAGCTACAGGCAGCTTTGCACCTACCTGTCCTTTTACCGCTTGTTGGAAGATTAAGTGTGAACCTTGCGTAGTGACTTTTGCATGTACTATATCAAATTCAGTGGCAACGCCTGGTGATACAGGAGCCTGTATATGGCCACTGTGTTTATTATGGGCTAGCCCGCTGGTAGTAAATAATGCAGTGCTTAATGCCGTAGCTATAATTAGGTTTGAGTTTTTCATTCATATTCTCCACATGTTTAAATAAATATAGTTTCGTATCGAAACTATATTTATTTAAACATGTTAAATCTATGCTTGTCAAATATGTTTTGACTCGATACTATTAAGCTATGAATGATGAACTATTTAATTTAATCGAGCGCTTAGCTAATTTACTTCGACAAGAGACTCGCGCAGAAGGGCTGAGCCTAGGTTTACAACCGGTTCAACAAGAAGCTCTTTATTATCTGTCTACTTGCAATCGGTATTCGGATACAACGTTGGCCGTTACTGAGTTTTTGGGCTTGACCAAAGGCACTGTTTCACAATCACTTAAAGTGTTGGAAAGTAAAAAACTAATTGTCAGAGAGAAAGACAAAAGTGATAAACGCATAACTCATTTAAAAGTGACAGAAGTCGGTAATATTTTTTTAGCCGAAACTTGTCCTCCGAAAAAGTTTACTGAAGCTGTCACTCAATTGTCAGGTAAAGACCAGAGCAATACCGCTACCTTACTGTCTGAAATACTGAGGAATTATCAAAGAACAGCAGGACGCAATGCTTTTGGTGTGTGTCGAAATTGCAAGTTTAATCAAAAAAGCTCAGAAGGTATTGTCTGTGGCTTAACTCAAGAACCATTAAGTACAGAGGACACTATGCTAATCTGTCGAGAATATTGTACTTAAAATAGATCAAACAATTACTTTGAATTCACATTTAGAGTGAGAATTGACGAGAAACATAATTCTCATATACCATGTTAAGTGTTTGATTTAGTGACACCCATACTCTCATTCTCGAGCTGATTAACCACAACGATTTTCCCTACCAGAATGAAATAGGTAATTATTACCACCTAAATTCTTTACGTTATACATAGCATCGTCTGCATGAGATATTAATGATTTGTCATCTTTACCATCTTCAGGATAACTCGCTATACCGATACTTGCTCCAACCGTTACTCGGTGGTCGGTTATCTCAACTACCTCTTTAAAACGGGCTAAAATTTTTCTTGCAATAACCGCTGCTTTCTTTCTTTGGCCTAAAACCGGCAATAAGACAATAAATTCATCGCCACCGAAACGACAAACAATGTCCTCCTTACGCAATGATTGTTTAATTTGATGGGATACTTCTTGTAGTAATGCATCGCCTGTTTCGTGACCGAAGTTATCATTAATGGGTTTGAAATTATCTAAATCAATAAATAACAAAGCTAAACCATGTTGATGTCTAATCGCTTGTGCTAATGCTTGCTTGCCCCCTGTGTCAGGATTGTTGTCGCCTCAATTAATTTTATAAATAAACAGAGGGCGGTAAGTTAAAGCGAGTGGATTATCAAAGGTATTCAAGTCAATTTAAAGAAGCAATATTAAACAAGCTCAGTCAAAGTGATTTGTCAGTCCGTAAGTTTGCAGAGCAAGAAGGCATTAACCTCTCAACCCTGTATAGTTGGCAAAAGCAATTTAATACCTCGGGTTTAAACGTGACAAAAGAGAGTTCGTCAGATAAGTGGTCAAGTGAGGAGAAGTTTGCAGTTGTACTGGAAACCGCCACACTATCGGAAGTTGAGTTAAATGAGTATTGCCGAGTTAAG
>NZ_JABSOV010000230.1 GCF_013215345.1 Colwellia sp.
TTAAGTCCCTTTTATTATTATCGATGATGACACCGAAATTCCGATTAAATATAACAGTTTATTAAGAGGCAAAATCCCTTCTTTCTACAAGATGAGATTAATCGCCCATAATTTTATAATGCAAATAGATTACTTTATTGTTCAATTTGAATCAATGACTTAAAAATCAAGGTGAGAGTGGTTGATGTGTGAAAGGCGGAATTATTCCTGCTTTCTTGTAGAAAGGAGGAAATACGGTATACTGTACAGGTATACAGTATATGTTTGAGGTTATTATGGCATCTCCATTTTTAAATTATATATCCGAGAAGATGCGTTTAAAGCGTTATGCTAAGAGAACGATTCAAAGCTATGTTTATTGGATCAAAGCTTATATAAACTTTAATGGTCAGCGCCATCCTCTGAGCTGCCATGATAAGGAAGTTGAGCAATTCCTCTCTTATTTAACAAACAAGCTTGATGTTGCACCTAACACGCAAGGTATAGCGCTTAATGCTCTAGTTTTTTTATATAGGGGAATTCTTTTAAAGCCCTTAACCCTTGAGCTCAATTTTAATAAATCTAAACAACATACAAAATTACCTGTGGTCTTAACCCAAGCCGAGGTAACGGCATTATTAACAAAGATAGTAAGTCGTTATGCTTTGCCGTGCCAATTAATGTATGGCAGTGGTTTACGTTTAATGGAGGTAGTCCATTTAAGGATTCAAGATATTGATTTTGACTTTCACGCGATTCAAATTTGGCAAGGGAAGGGCGGTAAAAACCGTCGTGTTACTTTAGCTAAAGAATTGTGTGAGTCATTGAAAGTACAAATCGCTATGGTGCAATCAATATATCAGCAAGATCAACTTAACCCAGATTATAAAGGCGTCTGGCTGCCTTATGCCTTAGCAAGAAAGAACCCCAGTGCCAGTAATGATGTGCAGTGGCATTATCTTTTCCCCTCTAACCGGTTAAGTACAGACCCCGAAACAGGTTTTGTGCGTCGACATCATATTGATGAAACAACCCTTAGGAAAGCAGTGAAGGTGGCAGCAAGAAATGGCGGTATAGATAAAAATGTTACTTGTCATACATTACGTCATTCATTTGCCACGCATTTATTACAGCGTGGAGCCGATATTAGAACGGTACAAGAGCAATTAGGTCATACCGATATTCGTACTACGCAAATATACACTCATGTGATTGAACATGGCGCGAATGGTGTACGCAGTCCGTTATCAGATTTGTTTTAGCTCAATAGGGGCTCGAAGGGTAACTTTGACGTATGAGAATAAAAAATCCGCACTGAAAAGTGCGGATTATTTTTTTACTTTAGTTTTACTTTTACTCTAATTTTTAATTAGGAGGGGTTAATGAAAGCGTCTAATACTTTGCATTAACAGACCTCAATTAGGCTTTTTTAGTTTTAATGTAGTCATTAACTAAGTCGGCTAAAATATTAAGTGGTACAGGACCATTTTTTAAAATGACGTCATGAAATTCACGAATATCGAATTTATCACCTAACTCAACCTTGGCATGTTCGCGTAGTTCAATGATTTTGTTCATACCAATTTTATAAGCCGTTGCTTGTGATGGCATAACTACATGGCGCTCTACCATTTTAACAGCATCAGATACCGAGTTTGGAGTATTGCTGGTGTAGTACTCTATACCTTGCTTAAGGGTCCACTTTTGCGTATGCATACCCGTATCAACAACTAAACGACATGCACGCCATAGTTCCATCGCTAGGCGACCAAAATCAGAATAAGGGTCTTGGTATAAACCAATTTCTTTTGGAATCATCTCTGAATACAATCCCCAACCTTCGGTATGAGCAGTATAACCACCAAATTTACGGAACATTGGAATACCCGTTAGTTCTTGCTTGATAGCTAATTGCATATGATGACCCGGAATACCTTCGTGGTACGCTAAGGCCGCCATTTGATAAACTGGCATAGCTTCCATATCGTAAAGATTGGCGTAATAAATACCAGGGCGTGAGCCATCTGGAGCAGGACGCTGATAAAAGGCTTTACCCGCAGATTGCTCTCTAAAGGCTTCAACCGCTTTTACTTTTAATGCTGCTTTTGGCTTGGTTAAAAATAAGGTGTCTAAACGGCCTTCCATATCATCGATAAGGGCAACGGCTTCATCGATATAACGTTGCTTTCCTTCTGCAGTTGCAGGGTAGTAAAACTGTTTATCGTTACGCATAAATTCGAAAAATTCATTCAAGTCGCCGTTAAAGCCAACTTTTTTCATAATAACGCGCATTTCATCATGAATGCGTGAAACTTCACTTAAACCAATGTTATGAATTTGCTCTGAGGTTAAGTCGGTAGTGGTGGTACGTTTTAAAGCATTGTTGTAAAAGGCTTCGCCATCAGGGAACTTCCATGCGCCATCACGGTTGTCAGCTTTTTGCTCAAGCGCCGTTAAGTAAGTTACTAATTGCTCGTAACCTGGTTTTAAGCTGTCAATCAATGCAGTTTTCACTTCAGCAATTAAGACTGATTTTTCTTCATCATTGATGCTTAGCTTGTTCACTTTACGGGTGAAGTCGGCAAAAATGGTGCTGTTTTCTGCTTGATCAAATGGTGCGCCAACTAGAATGTTTTTTGAGTCTCTAATAACGTGAGGAAAAACGAATTTAGGGGCAATAATGCCTCTTTCTTCACGTAATTTAAGCTGCTCAATAAGTTGTGTTAAAAGCTTTTTCGCGCCATGTACGCGGGCAATGTAATCTTGAGCTTCTTTTACATTACTGATTGAATGTTGGTTAATTAAAAATGC
>NZ_JABSOV010000231.1 GCF_013215345.1 Colwellia sp.
CCAGTCGCCCTTTTGGCAAAAATTGTGGTTTTACTATGGGTGAAGGCGCACAGTTTGTCGTCTTGATGGATGATGCCCTTGCCCTAGAAATGGGCGCAAAAGTACTCGCTTCAGTTGCCGATGTATTTATCAATGCCGATGGCTATAAAAAATCTATCACGGCGCCAGGCCCTGGTAACTATATAACCATGGCAAAATCTGTTGCTTTAGCTGAGCAAGTATTAGGTAAGGAGGCATTACAACAGCGTAGTTTTATTCTGGCGCACGGCTCAAGTACACCACAAAATCGCGTTACTGAGTCTTTGATTTATCATAAAATTGCTGAATGCTTTAATATCGAAAACTGGCCAGTAGCTGCGCCAAAAGCTTATGTTGGCCATACGCTAGGTCCTGCGAGTGGCGATCAAATGGCCATGGCATTAGGTATTTTCAGTGAAAATATTATGCCCGGCATTACCACCATCGATAAAGTTGCTGATGATGTTCATAACGAGCACCTTAATATCGCCACTGAGCATTGGCATTGTCATGACATGGACATCGCTTTTATCAACTCAAAAGGCTTTGGCGGTAATAATGCCACGGCAACGGTATTTTCGCCAAAAGTGAGTTTAGCCATGATGGAAAAACGCTATGGCAGTGAAGCAATGCAAGAGTATCAACAAAAACTCGTTAGCGTCGAACAAGCTCAACAAATTTATCGTGATAACGCCAACAAAGGTCAATTTAATTTGATTTATAAATTTGGTGAAGGCATGGTCAATGAGGCTGATATTGAATTAACCACTGAGAGTTTAAAGTTCGCTGAATTCAAGAACGGTATTGCTCTCCCCACTAAAAACCCTTTTGATGATATGGTTTAATAGTCAGCTGCATAACTTTAACCCGAGTTAAGGTTAATTATTAAGGTGTTATCTTGCCAATTTACTAAGCTGGCACCTTAATTTTATTGTTAACTATTTACTAAACTAGCTACTTAACTATTGACTAAGAATCAGAAAGCCGAGTCACTTACCTCTCACCATCGTTGCCAATACATAGATTAGGAACATATATGACTCGCTTTAAAATAATCCTAATCACTTTTCTATCGCTATTGGCCTTTGCTGCTAATTCACTGATTACGCGTTTTGCCTTAGAACAAACCACCATAGATGAAGCCAGTTTCATTATGCTGAGAGTTGTTTCTGGCGCACTATTCTTATGGCTATTTGTTACGCTAAAAAAGCATAAATCGCCCTGGCAGTCAGGCAATTGGCTTGCTGCTGCTGCCCTGTTTATTTATGCTGTTAGCTTTACTTATGGTTACGGTTTAATCGCCGCTGGTACCGGTGCGTTATTACTATTTGGCTCAGTGCAAGTAACCATGACTATTGTTGGTTACCGTGAAGGAGAACGGCTGAATAGAGTACAATTAATCGGCTTTGTGTTAGCGCTTGCTGGCTTAGTAATATTAATGTTACCCGGTATAAGCGCACCTTCATTGACTGGCGCATTATTAATGTGCATTTCAGGTGTTGCTTGGGGTATATATACGCTACAAGGTAGAGGTGCAAGTAATCCCGCCGCCTCTACTGCAGGAAACTTTATCAAAGCGGCGCCAATGGCGATGCTGTTATGGTTTATCGTTAACTTATCAACAAACAACACTATTAACTTAGCCAGCGATGGTATTATCTGTGCATTACTATCAGGTATTGTCACTTCTGCCATAGGTTACATTATTTGGTACAGTGTATTGCCTGAGCTCAAGGCTACTCAAGCCGCCATCATTCAATTAAGTGTGCCTTTACTAGTAACTTTAGCAGGGGCGATATTACTTAATGAAGTTATTACCCTACGCGTAGTACTCGCTTCATTTACTATTTTATTCGGCACTATTTTGGTGCTAACTTACAAGAAAAGTAAGCTAGGCCTTGCCAAAAAGTAACGTTTTTCAAAGAAATCTGTAAAGAAGTACAAGAAAGATCCGCACTAATCCTCACTGCTATTTAAGTGAACTATTACTCATTTTCACTAACGTTAGCTATAAAAAGTTATTCATGATTCTCTTTATGAAAAACGGCTATAAAACCTGTTCTACGAAACATTCAGCAAACATAACTTACACTTCATTCCTGCATTAAATTTCTAAATTATTTATCAAAACAGCATTATATTCGAAAAAACTCTAAGCTAAGAGCATTTTGTTCTTACGGTCATTTACTCGTCTAGCCTTTATTTTCTCCTTTGCCTCAGTAAGCATTTTTGCTGCATTTGCGTTAATACCAGGTAACTTTTCAGATTAATCTTGTTGCAATTTGTATCATCTTGCAATCAAATAATTGTAGATAATATACAATATAACGTATATAACTGTGATTGTACTTCTGTGTTATTCGCTTAAGAAACACCTACTGCTGACAAGTAAAAAGTACAAGGGGAGTTAAGTTAGATTAAGGGATAAAACAAAAACAACATAAAAAACAATAAGATGAAACTAAAACAGGTATAACATAATGATTAAATCAAACTTAAAGGCACGTAGAACACTCGCTGCCATTGCCGTAGGTACGGCATTAATGCTATCCGCTCCTAGCGTAATGGCTGCAGATAATACAAATGGTACTTTAAAAGGTATTATTACTTCTGATGCTGGTACGCAAGTATCTGGTGCAACAATCACAGTTAAGCATCAAACTAAAGGTATTTCACGTACCGTCACTTCAAATTCTGAAGGTAAATATAATTTACGAGGCCTACCAATTGGTCGCTATACAGTGACTATT
>NZ_JABSOV010000232.1 GCF_013215345.1 Colwellia sp.
ATACCATTTTCATTAAGTTTGTGATCTTGTTGTGCATAGGAAAAATAAATCAGGGCAAGGCGCTCGATTGAGCAATACTCCCTATTGGGATTGAGAGCAACGCCGACATGACGTATTTTAACCAGTACAAGTGGGCAATAATTTAATGAAATTGGTATAATTAATAAGTTTATATTCTTTGTCTGAGCAATTTCATCATGTCTAAGCTAGTTATCGGTCTTACCGGCGGTATTGGCAGTGGTAAATCCACTGTTACACATTATTTTCAAGAATTAGGCATTGAGGTTATCGATGCTGATATCATTGCCAGAGAAGTTGTTGCCATTGATAGTCCCGCATTAAAAGCCATTGCAGAGCATTTTGGTGACGACTATATACAAGCAGATGGTCAACTTAATCGAGGGCTATTGCGCAGTAAGATCTTTGCCAATGAGTTAGATAAACTCTGGTTGAATAAGCTATTGCACCCTTTAATACGAACCCAGCTAATAAGTAAAACTGCAGCAGCAAAGAGCCCATATTGTATTTTAGTTGCGCCTTTGCTGATTGAAAATAATTTATTACACCTTGTTAACCGAGTGTTAGTCATTGATGTCAGTGAAGAGACTCAGCTAGAACGGACCATGCATAGAGATAGCAGCTCCTTAAAAGAGGTGAAGGCAATTTTAGCGAGTCAGACTAGCCGCAGTGAAAGACTTGCAGTAGCTAATGATGTAATTAATAACGACAAAGTGACCTTAGCAGAGATCAAACGAATCGTGGTATCACTTGATATAAAGTATTTAGCCTTGACAACAATGCTTTAAAAATCGACAATGAAATAATTCGTGCTTTATTTTCAATTTCAGGTTAATTGGTTACAAAACTTTGTATGTCTACCGTCTTATATGAACACCCGCTCAATGAGCGGATTCGAAACTACCTAAAACTTGAGCAACTCTTCGCTCAGGCCTACTCATGTATTAGTAACGAGCTCACTATAGCAACCAGCCACCAAGTATTTTTCAATGCATTGTTTGCAATTGTCGATACTTTAGAGCGAAATGACATCCGCGGAGATTTAATTAAAGATTTAGAGAAGCTTGAGCAAAATTTAGTTATTTGGTCAAAAGCTCCAGATGTAGACACCAGTGCTCTAGAAAAAAATTTAGCAGAAACGGTTAAGTTGGTTAGCCACCTCAGAAGTCCTCGCCCCACTTGGTGGCAATTAAAAGAAGATAAACTGCTCGCTTGCTTAAGGCAACGTTTTGCCATTCAGGGTGGCAGTTCTAGTTTTGATTTACCGCAGTTACATTTTTGGCTGCACCAAGATGAAACAAAAACAACACTAGAAGTTCAGCAATGGCTTAAGTTATTAAGTGATATTTCATCGGCTCTGGCCCTAATACTGAAATTTATCCGCCAACGCGCTGAATTTGAATCGATTGAAGTTGATAGTGGCTTTTATCAAGATAATGGTGAAGGACTTTTGTTATTGCGGATAAAGTTAGCGCAAGATGCTGAATATTATCCAACCATTAGTGGCAATAAGTTCCGCTACTCCATTCGTTTTATGCTGCCCTGCCAACACACAGGCCGTAGATACGCCAATCAAGCGACAGAATTTCAACTAGCCCGCTGCTAGTTTATCACTATTGATACAGCGAATACTTTTTATGTCCTGTGCTGTTGATTCAATCTATTAAGCTTTAGTGTATAATTAACATTACTTATAGTTTTTAAAATGATATTACACCATGACCTTAAAAGTTCCTTGCCCTCAATGCCAAAAAGCGGTTGTATGGCAAGCAAGTAGTGAGTTTAGACCCTTCTGTAGTGAACGATGTAAACTGCTTGATTTAGGTGAGTGGGCCGATGAAAGCAATAAAATTAGCCAACCTATACATGCTGACTCAGCCATAACTGAAGAAATGCTCGATGCCATGGAAGATGAATTTTTACAAAATAATAATTTTTTTGTCGAGCCTGAATAGATCGGCAATTGCTCTGGAGCTTGTTAACTATTTGAAGAGGTAAGCTCGCTAATAATTGCTTTATTAGCAGCTGGAAATTCAAGTAACTGTAACTCTGCGAGTGAAAACCAGCCTTGTCCTTGACCTTCCTGTGCACTTGGCTCGCCAGTAAAGTTATCCACGACAAACACATCCAAACAAACGGTTTTATCTGCTGCTCCGCCGCCACCTTTACTTCCCTTTTTACCTAGATAGGTATGCTCAACCTTAATTAATGGCTGACAGGATAAAACATCAATTGCCACTTCCTCTTGAAGCTCTCTAGCAAGTGCTTGGGCGACAGTTTCGTCTTTTTCCACCTTACCACCAGGAAACTCCCATTTACCACCTTGATGAGCCTGCACTAAGCGTTTAGTTAAGAAATACTGAGTTCCCTCTTCCTTACCACTTCGGGTAATAACACCCACGGCAACATGTAGTCATGTGACTGGCATTGATTAATATTAAGGCTAGTTAATTAAGCTAACTTGCCATGACATTGTTTATATTTCTTACCTGAGTTACATGTGCAAGGCTCATTTAGACCTACACGAGGCATTTGTTCTTGTTGACTTGGGCTTGATGCAGATTGATGTTGGAAGTCCATTGGTACTTCTTCAGCCTTTCTATGCTGCTCTTCAACTGCTTCAACATCTGACTCAGCGCGAATTTGTACTTTAGACAAAATGCCAACAACGTCATATTTCAAGTTGTCTAACATTTCAGTAAATAACTGAAATGACTCACGCTTAAATTCTTGCTTCGGATTCTTTT
>NZ_JABSOV010000233.1 GCF_013215345.1 Colwellia sp.
ATAATCGTTCTATCTCAGTATGGGGCACATTGCGCCATAGGTTTAACCGTAATTTCGACTGCTCCGTTCGTAGAATGAGAGTTATTGTCTAGCTTATAAGAAAAGTTAACATTCAGTGCTACAGCTGATATAAATTTAATTTATACAGGTCGTAGGTTAAAACGGGCTAGCGAAAGCTTGTAAGTCCAACAATTACGTATTTATTTTAGTCGTCTTGCATCTATACATATCAACAATAATCACCTTGATAATCAAATTAAACGCTTTTACAAATGTTGATGCAAAATGTCGTGTGGAAAGATTTTAGTATGTATTACTTAAAAAGAATCATACGCAATATGGCGTGGTACAAACTCAATACCTTGCATTTACACTTTACTGAATGGTTGGGGTTTTAATTACAAAGTGATAAATTCCCTCTATTATCTTCAAAAAAACTTATAATAAACAAAGCTGGCGCGAAAAATAAGATTATGCAGCAAAGTACCATGTCATGATTATTCCTGAGATTGACTTACCTGCATATGCAACCCATATCGTTAACTACAATCGAAACTTCGGTTTTTCATGTGATTCGATATTGACAGAGAAATGGTTATCTGGCGAAGTGAATCAACAATCAAGTCAGTTGGATCTTAAATATGACCAAAGTTGAAGTGCGTGAATTTATCTATGAATTACTTGAAGATTTTATTCCTTTATTTGATGCACCTTACTTACTTATTTATTGGTGGTGACGAATGGTAGTATGCCAACCAGAAAAGTAAATGTATGGAGCTCGTTTATTTTGCGAAAGAAAGTGGTTTTGAGCACACCGGCGATGTTTTTGTTGAATGAATTAAATAAATGAACAAGTAAAACCCCACGGCAAGCGCACACAAATTTTGAATTGGTAGCGTTTTAGCCTAAACGAATAATTTAAAAATGTCACCGATATTCAGCCTAATCAGACATTATTGTCAATTTTTCAGCGATAAATAGTGTCAGAAATATTTACACTTTCTAAAACTTCACATAAGCACAACAGACAATAGAGCGATTTTACATAAGCTTATACTTATCGCATGAAAATTGCATATTATACGTATCGAGAAAGTTAGCTATTGTTGCATCTGAGTTTTGGCCAAATACACTGTTTTATTGGCCTGTTACTCTTTTCCAATTGAGGATTAACTATGATCATGTTTAAGAAAAAAGTGACCCCAACCTACACTTACTTTTTAATCGCAACGAGTTTGATGAGTTCGTGTTTAAGCGTTAATGCATTTGCAACCGTTACGACGACGGAAACTCAAAAGTACTTAGTTATCGCCACCGGCGAAGGTATTAAAGACAATGAATTTTCCGCCTTTGATATGTCAAACGTCGAAATTGGTGCCGATCAAGAATTGGTCTCCAACAGTGCGGTCGGCAGTCCCTCACAGCGAGTTGGCGGCATCAATGGCTACAACGGTGGTTTAGACCTTACCAGTTATTGGGTGCCTAACGATGGCGTCAATGCAAGTAAATCCGGTAACCGCTTTAACGATACCGACCCTGACCACGGTAGCGATACTGTGGGTTCTGCCGATTTAATGCCCGGTGCGCGTCCGGTTTATGAAGGCATTGATTACAGTGGTAATGTCGCGTTAACCGGTAGTCTGTCAAAATTCACTTCATCCAATGCTGATGTCAATGCCACCCTTGGTATTCACTGTAATCGAGACGCAGCCGATTGTTTTCCAAACCCTTCAGATAATAACAGCTTTTTTGCCGATGATGGCGACCCCACTGATCCCAATCACCTAGATTATGATCCCGATGATGACGTACAGGGTGATTTAAATGCTTTAGATGGGGTGAGCTTCAACGACCCGACCACATTATTGGCAGAATTAGCCGCGCAACGTGATTGGATTGTTGGTTTAACCGCAGATACCACCTTCAGTAAAACCTTTGTAGAGAACACCTTTAAGGACAACCGAAATATTAAAGATGGCGGCGGCTCAGCACATGTTACTGATATCAATGATCTTAGCTCCATTGCCCAAGCGGCGGTTATTACCGATTTAGATGCTATTGATGCGGCGGGGAATAACGACGGTATTGCGGTTATTGATATTCATATGGAGGGTGCGGCATTTTTACTCGACAATACCGATTGGATATTACAAACCATGCTAGACACCATGGTGATTTTTAGAATGAAAGATGGAACACATTTTGACTTTGCCAACTCATCGATATTACTGGGTGATGGCACGTTAAATTCACAGGATAGTATTCATGAACTGGGCGCAATATTTTTTATTGACTCTGACGCCGGCGGAAATGAACTATTCAACGTTAACAACGCAATTTTGGGTGGTATCGGCTTATGGGATTTCACTGACTTTACCCCCGATAGAAGCACTTTGCTGAGTACTAATGCACCTTCATTCTTTAATCCCGCTATCGATGGCGGCACGATAATACATCTTTCAAACGCGCAAGGTTGCGCACAATTTATTAGTAATAGGGTGGAAATGTCGAACAATCGCTGGAATCGTTGTGCAAAGGGCAGCACAATACCAGAGCCATCAATAACCTTGCTATTTGCCTTGGGCTTATTCTCCATAAGACGAATGAGCAAATAAATAGGCCCAAAATAAAATTTCTAAAAGGCCACAATACAGTGGCCGTTTTTAGTTGAAATAGACTCTAAGCTGATCATAGACTTGCTATTTTATTTGCTCATTCCGCTAACTAATGGGTGGTA
>NZ_JABSOV010000234.1 GCF_013215345.1 Colwellia sp.
CCTGGCGTATCCATCAAAAGTCCACCTTGTGGTAATATTTTTAATGATCTAAAAGTAGTAGTATAACGACCTTTGCTATCATCTTCTCTTATGGCTGCAATTCCCTTTGCTCTAATACGTTGAGTGTATGCACCAGCATCATTTGATCTAATGCTTGAACTTGTAGATGCTTGTCTGCTACATCGCTGCATTGCTCCGCTTTTGTTAACACCACGATTGGCTCAACTTGCGCTTCTTTGGCAATCGCTAAATATCGCTAAATATCGCTCTATTCGATTAAGGTTAAAGTCATTGTTGAGTGAGCAAACAATCATTAAGCTATCGATATTGGTAGCAATAAGTTGAGTAGTTATTTTGGAACCTCGGGCTTTTCGTTGAAAGGTGGACATGCGATGTAAAACTCGAATGAATTTCTCGGTTTGATCAAATAAAACCCAGTCACCGACACAAACTTGTTCACTATTAGCAGGTACGACTAAGTTTAGCTGACCTTGCTCTGATAGTAGGACAAGCTTATTACGATGCTGCTCAATAATTCTTGCCACTTTAAAACAATCAAGTTCAGCTAAACTCAGTTGCTGTTGAAAAAGGGTTTCCAACCTAATTGTAGTAATGTTGTGCCTACTGCACTCATGATAAATTCACCTAATTAATTTTGAAACGTAACGGGTATCTAAGTGCATGTTAACGAATCGTCGATTAATTCTATTGTACAAAACCGACAATTTTATTTGGATGCCACCCCACCATAAACATCGATAGTGAAACCTCGTTGTTGACTATAGTTTTTTGGCGTTAATTGAATTTGTTGCTTTAAATAACGAATTAAATGCGGTTGATCGCTAAAAACAAACTGACAGGCAATATCCACCCAATCAATATCACTCTCTTTACGTTGATAAAGGTATTCTAAAATAGCCACAAGTTTATTCATCGATTGGCATTGCTTAAGAGTAAAACCGGTCACTTTTAAAAAACTACGTTCGACACTACGTTGTGAACAAAACAGCAGGTCAGCTAACTCATTAATAGGCTTATTATTACTTAGCAAAGGAATAATTTTTCGTGTGATTTCGCTATGTGTATCTTCATGGTAATAGGCTAACAAAGGTAAAAACAATTCATCTAATAGTTCAATACAGTTATCCGGTTCATCCTTTGCTTTTACAAGTAATTCATCTGCACTGATGAAAGCAGCACCTTTAAATCCTTCAAAATTCATCGCTTTAACTGTGTTTAACAATGCTTGGCTAAAGGGCACACTATTTAAGGAATATAATGCGCCCACTTTGAACTTAATTCCTATACATGCGAGCTACTTAGCATGGTCTAATTCAATTGTTTTACTGTAAGGATAAAGCCAATGTGGGCCTTTGTAGCGCAACTAGTTAGCTCTACTTTTAGCGAACAGTTGCACTAAAGAAAGGTTAATGTTGATAACTAACGGTTCAGCAGCTCGGCATTTGTTGGATAATTTTCCAGTAACTCAACCAGTTTTATAGCACCTTCTACCGGCTTAAGACCGGTAAGTGCCCTGCGCAATACTCTTACCTTGTCGAGTTCCTTCGCATTTAGCAGCAACTCTTCACGGCGCGTGCTACTTTTAGCAATATCTAACGCAGGAAAAACCCGCTGATTTGCCGCATCACGTGATAAAACCACTTCCATATTACCCGTGCCCTTGAACTCCTCAAATATCACCTGATCCATCCGACTGCCTGTATCTACCAGTACAGTCGCTAGAATGGTCAGCGAGCCACCATGTTCAATTTTTCTCGCTGCGCCAAACAGTTTTCGTGGTATTGCCATCGCTCTAGCGTCAAGCCCGCCCGACATGGTACGACCGCTGCCTTTTTGATTGGCGTTATATACACGTGTGAGCCTGGTCAGTGAATCAATAACAATCATGACATCGTGCCCTTCGCCAGCTTCCCTTCGAGCAATGTTAAGAAGATCATTGGCTACACGAACGTGTTGGTCATAGCTTTCATCTGTCGATGAGGCGTATACTTTTGCCGGTACGCTGCGCTTAAAGTCAGTCACTTCTTCCGGACGCTCATCAATGAGTAATGCATAAAGCTTTATCTCGGGATAGGCTGTGCCCACCGACTGACAAATATGTTTTAACAGTGTAGTTTTGCCAGAGCCCGGTGGAGCAACAATCAAACCTCGCTGCCCCAAACCAATGGGTGTGAATAAATCCATCGCTCGTGTAGAGAGCTGCTGTGAGCCTAACTCTAAACGAATACACTGATGAGGATGGATGGCTACGCCATTTAAAAAACGCTTTTGTGGGTCTTCATGAGGTACAACCTTGACCACTTCATCGACTGGTTTAGCGACTTTTTTTCTTTTTACGTTCAAAGTTAATATTTGTCTTGTCATGATATGGGTTTATAGCTCTAGTGAATTAGGTTTTGTTTAAAATGTTATTAGTCGTCTAAGGCAGTTAACAACTGAGGATGTTGACAGTGTAAGTTTGCCAGTGACTAAAAGAATGATGATAACGTATTAGAAAAAGTATTGATGAATTCTACGCTAATCGGCACAAAGTGTACTTATAAAAATTAATACTGGCATATATTATTATCAGAAAAAAACCACTTGGGATAGGAGGTTTATGATCACTTTTAGCACATTGAACTAAACCGCTCCGCGGTAATGGTGTGTTTGGCAAGCACCGTTCACCCCTTTAACACCTTCACTTATTCCTAAAC
>NZ_JABSOV010000235.1 GCF_013215345.1 Colwellia sp.
GCACCGTCAACATTAAATCCTATACGTTCGCCCAAACGAGCTATAGCCCGTCGCGCTGTAGTCCTCCATCGTATGCTAGTTAGTGGTTATATCACTAAGCAAGAATACCAAAGCGCTAAAGCAGCCCCAATTACCGGAAAAAGGCACGGCGCGGAAATAGAGCTAAATGCCCCTTATATTGCTGAAATGGCTCACCAAGAAGTGCTTAAACGTTATGGCAAAGAAAAAGCTTATACCGAAGGTTACAAAGTATTCACTACGGTTACCGCTAAACTTCAAACTGCAGCTCAACAAGCATTGGTGAATAATCTATTAAACTATGACCAGCGCCATGGATTCCGAGGTCCTTTGGTCTCTCTAAGAACCAACCAAGCGTCAAAAACCAATACACTTGCCGAACAAGAACCTTCCTTGCTAACACAGGAAGAAATTGACAGTGCCCTTACTAAAACTAACTATTACCAAATGCTTGTACCCGCGGTAGTTATCGCTGTTGAAGAAAAATCTGTATCTATCCAGTTAAGAAATAAAGAAACTGCAACCATTAAATGGCCTGGATTAGCATGGGCTCGACCGTATATTAATGACCAAAGACAAGGTAGGCCACCTAAGGTAGCAAGTGATATCCTCCACTATGGTGATGTTATTTTAGTGAGTAAAATGCCCGACAGTAATTATCGTCTAGGACAACTGCCGACAGCAAGTGCCGCGATAGTGTCACTCTCTCCAGATGATGGTGCTATTAAAGCTGCCGTTGGCGGCTTTAGCTTCACTCAAAGTCAATTTAACCGAGTTACTCAAGCTAAACGTCAAGTAGGCTCCAATATTAAACCTTTCATCTATTCTGCGGCCCTTGAGCATGGTTTCACACTGGCTTCATTGGTAAATGATGCGCCGATAAATCAATGGGATAGAAGCTCAGGCGTAGTTTGGCGTCCTAGAAATTCTCCTGAAACATACGCCGGTCCTTTACGAGTTCGTTTAGGTTTAGCCCAATCAAAAAATGTTATTGCGGTACGTTTATTACAAAGTATCGGCGTTACCAACACCATCAACCATTTAGCTGCTTTTGGCTTTAAAGCGAGTGACTTACCCCGTAGTGAAACCTTAGCACTTGGCTCTGCCTCATTAACACCATTAGAAGTTGCCACTGGTTTTGCAACTTTTGCCAATGGTGGTTTTTTGATTGAACCATATTTAATTGAACGTATCGAGAACAGTGACGGAGAAGTTATTTATCAGGCCAATCCGGCCTTAGCTTGTGACCCTTGCCTACAAACTGATGATTTGGACAAGCCTGATGAAGAAATAGACTTTATTGATAGCAGAAATACGCTGGTAGAAAATTCACCATCGGTTGCAATTAAACAGGCTACTCGTGTTATTAGCCCACAAAATGCATTTTTAATAACTCAGGCACTTAATAGTGCTATTTGGGATGCAGATTGGTCTGCAACCCCAGGTTGGCAAGGAACTGGCTGGCGTGCAAGAACATTAAAACGCCGTGATATTGCTGGTAAAACAGGTACCACCAACGATGCAAAAGATGCTTGGTTTTCCGGTTTCAGTCGGCGTTTAATCACCACCTCATGGATAGGTTTTGATGATCCTCGCCATATCTTAGGCCAAACTGTTTATAACAACAATTTAGGTAAGAACCAAACGACAGGTAAAGAATTTGGTGCTAAATCAGCACAACCTGCTTGGATAGAGTTTATGCGTATTGCCCTAGCTGACATTGAAACTGAAGCCTTTGAGCAACCCGTTGATATAGTTTCTGTCCGTATTGATAAGGCAACTGGAAAATTAACCACTAAAACCGATAGCAGCAGTCAATTTGAGTATTTCCGTCTAGGGAATGTACCTACAGACTATGCCACACAAGATAACACTAGCGAAATATTATCTGGTGGTAAGAAAAAAGAAGAGGAAGAGGAGTTGTTCTAATCCAGAAACAGCAACATTCCCCCTACTCATCTAGCGTTGTAATAACAAAAAAGCAGCTAACCTTTTAAGTTAGCTGCTTTTTATTTTCTTTACTACTTGCTTTAGCAAAGTTACAACACCAAAGCCTTTTACATCAAGACCCTAGTAGCAGCTTCTTATAACCTGATAACTTATATATCTTTGATAAAGACTTGCGAATTACGCTGAAAGTTATACATTTGTTTCTTGCCTTCAGGTAACCTTTCTAGGGATGTTTCAATAAAACCTTGTTCTCGAAACCAATGACCACTGACCGTCGTTAGTAAGAATAACGAGGTTAAACCTTGTTTTTTAGCACTCAACTCAACAGCATTAATTATTCTTTCGCCGCGATTACCTTTACGATAATCTGGATCAATTACCACACAAGCAACTTCACCCGTTTCCGCTTCGGGATAAGGATATAAGGCAGCACAAGCGATGATAACATCTTCCTTTTTAAGCACAGTAAAACAACCAATTTCCATCTCAAGCAATTCACGAGAACGCTTAACCAACACACCCTCTTCCTCAAGGGGTTGTATTAGTTCTAAAATTCCGGCCACATCATCAATAGTAGCGGTAGCGATTAACTCTTTGTGATCTTTGGCAATCAAGGTACCTGCACCATCACGGGTAAATAACTCTTGTAACAAG
>NZ_JABSOV010000236.1 GCF_013215345.1 Colwellia sp.
TAGCATCATTATCCGCCGATGATAGCGCTTTAGCCTTGTTGTATAAAACCCACCCAACACCCTCACAAAGACTAACAGCCTTAGCTGAACAGCTTGATAAACTGGCGATGAATGAAGGGCTGTTACTTACTAAGCGTTTTGCTCAAGCAATGAAGTAAGTCATTAGTTAAAGCATTTGGTTAACACTGGTAGTTAAAGTAAGTTGGTTAAAGCGATACCGATACCAAAGCGTCTTTGGTTAACATTATAATCAATTAAACTTTCGCCATAGCCACTACTCATTTGGGCATAGCCTTTTAGCTTACCCCACAAAGGAAAAGTCACGCCAAATTCAACAAAGCCTTTATGAGTGGCAAAATTATTGCGACCCTTAAAAGATAATTCATAAGCTGAGTCGTATTTATACATCAAGCCTAACTCGAAATGGCCCATATAATCTAAAATATCCGGGTTATCATCACCTTGACCATCTGACGGAGATTCCTTCTCACTCTCGGGTATGCGATACCATGGACGAAATGATAAGGCGAAATTACGCTTTTCATAAAGGTAATTAACATAAACACGGTTCCAGCTTCTTGATAACAGCTGTGAACGGCCGTTCGATTGATGTTCTGCGCCAACAACTAGGGCAGAATTACCGCCAAAAGGATGAAAACTAATGGGGGTGAAATAGAAAATTTCTGGCTGGTAATTGGTTTCTCTAAAGGGTTTTGAAATTTCTTCCGAGTAAATCTGCCACCAGGACTGCAAAGTAAAACCAAAATATAGTTGATCGCCTTGTCTAAATAAACTGTCAGTGAGCAGTGGTACTTTTAAACTGAGTTGAAACTTTGCTTCGACATCTTTTAATTCATCAGCCCAATCAGAAAGTCCTTGATAAGCCGTGCGGTTAATTTCATCGACCATAGATAAAGGCAGAATGTAATTCATTTTGTGTGGTGTGAGTACATAGGGGTCGGCAGCGGTTCTTTTTTCGCGGATCACTCTGTTGGCTAACACGCCTAACTCAACACTTTGGCCACTGTTTTTACTAATAACTTTTTCAGCAACCTGTTGTTCACAATAATGCTCAATCTCCGCTAACGTAGCTGTTTTATCGGCACTTTTAATCGCTTTAAATAAGCACATCTCGAATAATGCTTTATGAGATGGCAGCTCGGCTTTATCCGTTTTATTGTCAACTGAATTGGCTTGAGCGATAAATGATAAAGCAAATAAGAGTAGAGGAAGTAAACGGGAGATTAAGGATATCATGATAGCCGACTGTTTTAGCTGAAGTTGCTGGCGATTATAGCCTATCGGTCTGTCAATCAATAGTCAGAGCTCACCATAATAAGTCACTAATACCCGTTCTACTTCAAGGTCCAGCTTGAAGTAGAACGGGTATATATCAGCGCCATTCTTGCTGGCCTGTAAAGCTTTACTTATCAGAGGTGATTTATTAAATGCTAACGTGTGTCAAAATCATCACAGTTATGTCTAATTATTTCAGCTAATTTCAAAGCATTTCTCCTTGGTTATTGGTCGTGTTTTTATCTCGATTAACCGCAAGTCCACTTACTTTATTAGCTTACCCTTGTATCTTATTTGTTAATTAATGTAATCCAATGATGGAATCACCATGAAACTCACCAAGAGCGCTTTAACTAGTCCAGCAGCTGTCGCTGTCGTTGTCGCCTTAACTCTACTTGTAGGTATGCTCAGCTTATTTAAACTGCCAGTGCAATTATTTCCTGATATTGAACGTCCACAAATTGGCATACAAACCTCTTGGCGAGCGGCATCCCCTAAAGAAGTTGAATCTGAAATTATTGAACCACAAGAGCAAGTGTTACGGGGTATTCCGGGCTTAGATTCAATGAATGCTTATGCCAATCGTGGTGGTGCTTACATTAATTTATCTTTTGGTGTCGGCACTAATATGGAGCAAACCTTAATTGAAGTGATTAGCCGCATGACACGTGTCGCTAACTTACCCCAAGATGCTCGGCCACCACGAATTATGCTTGGCGGTGGTCGTGGCAATACTCCAGCACTGACGTTTTTCTTTTTACAAGCTTTACCGGGCAATGGTCAAGATATTAGCCAGTATATTGATTTTACTAATGATGTTATTCGACCGCGCTTGGAGTCGATTGAAGGTGTTGCCAGTGTGGAAACTTTTTCGGAGCAAAACCGAGAAGAGCTGCAAATTCGCTACGACCCCATTAAAGCGGCTGAATATGGTATTTCAATTCCAAGACTTATTTCCTTAGTGTCTGCCAGTGATGATATTTCGGGTGGCTTTATTGACGTAGGTAGACGTCAATACACTTTACGTTATAGCGGTAAATATAGCGTTGATGACTTATC
>NZ_JABSOV010000237.1 GCF_013215345.1 Colwellia sp.
GCGCAGGTATTAACAGTACCTTAGTTAAGCCCAGCTCATTAGCAACCGCTTGGGCTGATTGAGTATGCCCTAAGTGAATGGGGTCAAAAGTGCCGCCTAATATTCCGATACCGTTAGTCATATCAAGTGTTGCTGAAGTCATATAACTACTCACTGGCTCTTAGCTCCATGGTCTAGCCATAATCTAGCCATAGTTTAGGCTAAAGGCAGCGGTCTTTTCACCGTGATATAAGGTGACACACAAGTCAGCTAATAAAATAAAAATATTAAATTCACTGCTGGTTTTACTTAACAAATCAATATCAGCAATACGACCCATGGCACGCTTTACGTTATCAATTTTGATGTGAGTTAAGGCATGCTGGTACAAGGGTTTACGTTTATCCCAAATACGATATTGTTTGTAAATATCAGCCATATTTTCACCTTGAGCTAATTGATTTAGCATGGTGTATAACTGGTTTATCTCTTTATGGAAAACCCAAATTAATTGCGCGGGTGCCATGCCTTCTTGCTGTAGCTGATCGAGCATAACAATACATTTAGCACAATCCCCTCGCAGTAAGGCATCGATAACTTGAAAGGGATTAAATTTCGCTTGTTTAAGTAGTAACTGTTCGGCTTGCTCAATGCTAATGGCCTGTGAGCCAAATAGTAAACCAAGTTTATCTAGCTCTTGGGCAAGGGCGAGTAGGTTACCTTCAAATAGCTCAACAAGTAGCGCGTTTAATTCACCTGAGACATTAAGTTTCCGCTGTCTTGCCTGATTACTCAACCATTGCGGCATGGCTTTCAATTCAATGTCATACAAGGGTAAATAGCAGCCTAATTGCGTTAGGCTTTTAAACCACTTTCTATTTGCACTTGCCGCATCAAGTTTGGCGCCATGGAATATGAACATTACATCTTGCGGGGCATTACCGCTGTTAAAGTCTTGCGTTAATCGTTCAGCCAAAGCTAATAGCGCTTTGTTGCCGGCATCACCGACTTTTACTGTGGTTAATTCAATTTCAATAATACGTTGGCTGGCAAAGAGACTTAACGCTTGATACTCATCAAGTAATTGTTGCCAGTCAAAGCTAGTATCACTACTAAAACGAATTATTTCACTAAAGCCTTGATTTTTTGCATATTTTTTAATAACAGCAAGGCTGTTATCTTTTTGCCAAGGCTCATCACCAAAAACCAACCAAACAGGTTTAAAACCCTGGCGTAGGGTATTGTCTAGCTGGTTATGATAAATTTTCATGGAAACCTTATATACGTTTTACAGTGACGGGTGGCGTTAAAAAAAATGCTTTGCTAATAGCTATAGCTAACTACTAGCGTTGGATTCTTGCTAAGTCACGGAGTATTTTATCGGCGGCCGACGTTCTCATTTCACTTAATAAAAGTGATAACTCTCTACTTTTTGCTAATGCAAGGTTAGGATCATCTTGATAATCACGATACAGTTCAAAACTGAACTGTTGAGCATCTTCGCCAGTAAAGCGCACTTGATAATGCACTGAATAAGTAAGTTCATATTCGGCCACTTGACCGTTAGCGAACAGTGACAAAGTACGTCTATCTAATTTATCTGAAATAATTCGTAATTCAGGGATATCCGTTTTCGAATGCTTTAATACTTTAACTTGATTGCGCGTTAAATTTAGTTTAACTAAACGCGTCAACTCACCGTGAACATCCGTTGAGCTGACATAAAGTGTTTGCAGCTCATCATCGAGTAAATAATCACCGCGGAGTTGAAAACCACAAGCAGATAATAAGCTTGTGGTTAACAGGGCGATAGCTAAATTTCTAAAGGTTAAGCTTTTAATAGCAAGGCTCAATTTATACATTTATCATTTACCCTTAATTGCGAGAACAGGTGAGTAAGCAGCAACAAGCTAGTTGGCTACAATGTTAAATATCTTGCCAGGGATATAAATAACTTTGCGTATTGTTTTACCTTCAGTAAATTTCAATACGTTTTCATCATTTAAGCCCAATGCTTCCACGTCTTCTTTGCTTGCATCAGCAGCAACGGTAATTTTTGCGCGTAACTTGCCATTTACTTGCACAATAATAAGCTTCTCATCTTCTATTAGAGCGCTTTCGTCAACGACAGGCCAGCTGGCATCTTCAACATTTAAATCACTTCCACCAACAGCTTGCCATAAGTGATGACATAAATGTGGGGTAATAGGTGTTAGCATTAATACCACAGCGCGAACAGCTTCTTGCATTACCGCTTTATCTTCATCACTGTTAAGTTTAGCTTTGCTTAAGTGATTCATTAACTCCATGATGGCAGCAATAGCCGTGTTAAAAGTATTTCGACGACCTATATCATCGGTTACTTTGGCAATAGTTTTATGTAACTCACGACGTAATTTCTTCTGATCACTGTTTAATGTTAATCCAGCAATATCTGCCACGGTAGTATCACTAGTACTTTCAACAAAATCATTGGCTAATTTATACACTCGCTTAACAAA
>NZ_JABSOV010000238.1 GCF_013215345.1 Colwellia sp.
GGCTTTAAAACCATCGTTATTACTGTAATAACCTAATTTCACGATACCGCCAAAGTCTTCATCTGCGCGCAGTAAATCTTGCGGATCTTTAGTTTCAAAACGTAAAGCACCACCCAAAGCGCCTGAGCCCGAAGTTGCATCACCGGCACCTGCAATTACATCAACACGCTTTAATAACTCTGGCTCTAGTGATAAACGCCCTTGATGATGGAATAGATAGCCTGATTGTAAGGCACCATCAATGGTGACATTTAACATGGTGTCTTCAATACCACGAATATAAACTTTTTGCGCGACACCGAAGGAGCCACCGGTAGAAATTTCCGGTTGGTTTCTGAAGATATCAGCTAAGCTAGTCGCTGATATTTTTTCTAAGAAGTCTTGAGTAATGACAGCATCAGCATCCGTTTTTTTACCATGAATTACTATTACTTCAATATCTTTCTTGGCAAGCTCTTGCTCACTTTCTTGTGGGCTTTGTTCTGCCAAAACGCTAGTACTAACTAGTGCCAGAGAAATGGCTAACGCCAGACTACTTAACTTAACGGTATTCGGAATACGGGGGTGAGAAAACATTTTTTAACCTACCTAAAGTACAATAAAACAAATGATAATAATTCCTATTCGCGTGTATTCTCTACATTTATCACTAAAAATAAAGTACTTTTACAATTGTTACATTTGCTGGTTACACTTGTTCGGCGGTTATTGGCAGTAATATGGTGATTTTCAAGCCCGTGCTTTTCAAACATGTGTTTGTTATATTTTTGGCAAACACTTGGCCTTGGCAAGCAATAATTTGTCTTTGCGCTAAAGCCAAACCTAAGCCAAAGCCGGGATTAATCGTTTGTACTTGTATGGTAGGAATACGATAAAAAGCTTTGAAGATATCAGCTAAATGCTGTTCTTCAACGCCAACGCCATCATCGGTTATGGTTAATACAATTTCACCTTCTTGAATAACAAGTGCCAAGAGCACTTCATGCTTGGCATAACGCAGGGCATTTCTAATAATGTTTTCGAAAGCTTGGCCAAGCAAACGGCTATTGCCATAAAACAGTAATGACTCAGGTAGCTCTCTACTGATTACTTTATCTGGGAACTCAAAACTACCATCGTCAAGAATACTGTCGAGCAAGTCGACCAAATCAAAATTTTCATCACAGGCTTTTGGCTCTTCATTGTCTAACCAAGCAAGGGTTAGTGAGTCTTCGGCTAGTTTACGCATACCTTGAACTTCTAGCGCGATACGTGCCAGCATTTCTTGGCTATTAAGCTCTGATTGCGCACAAGCGAGTGCCATTTCAATGCGCGTTATTGGTGTACGTAATTCATGGGAAAAGTCGGCTATAAATTCTCGCTGGCGAGTAACCATTTTTCCTATACGCAGTGCCATAGCATCAAAGGTCTGCGCGACATGAGCAAATTCATCATTGCGACTACCTAAATGAGTACAAACTCGGGCGGTAAAATCGCCTTGGCTTAACCTGCGGCTGGCTTGCTCTAACCGACGTAATGGTTGCATCATATGTCGGTATAGCAAGGCGGTTAATAAGCTCAGTAGTACCACAGGTAAGGCAATCTTTAATACTAAGGAGGTTATGCCCCAATAATTTCCCGGCCGCATTCTTGCGGGTAATTGCATTAAGAAATGGCTTGTTTTATCAGCAAAGACAACACCCATAACAGGGTTCTCTTTAAAATATAAATGAATCTTCCAACTGACATCTCGACCTAAGGTAAAGCTATCAATATAGCTTTTTGATAAACGAGTATCCGCTAAAGGTTTTAGCCGAGATTCTTGCTGTTGAATTTTTTTCATATAGGCGGTTAGCGCAATCATGTCGCCTTGAAAATAAAGTTGCTCAGCCTTATCTGCATAGGCAAGTATTTGTTGTTGATGCTCCGTTGCTATATGACTCATACGTAGTTCAGTGTGATTGGATAACAGATCAATAAGCCAATACAGAGCCATTGAACCGGCAATAATAATGAAGCAAAGTTTCCAAAAAAACTGTTTATTCATAATGTTGGTCTCAAAGAGGTTAACTCAGCACCAGTTAGCATTAAGGAACTTAAGTAAAAAGGAAAAACGATGTCTAGCGGCTTAGTTTAAGTATTTTATTTAAAGCAATAACCACGGCCATGGGCAGTTTCAATGCGATTGGCAGACATTCCGGCGGCAATAAGTTTTTTTCTTATTCTGCTCAAGTGCATATCTAAGCTACGGTCATACAAGCTAAACTCACGATCGAGCACTAAAGGGTATAAAAAAGGCTTACTTAATACTTCATCTTGGTGTGTTACTAAGGCCCAGAGCAATTTGAATTGAATAGCGGTGACCTTGATGGCTTGTTGAGCATAAGAAAGTGTCATGTCATGTTTATTGAGGTGTAATAGATCAACATCAAGTTG
>NZ_JABSOV010000239.1 GCF_013215345.1 Colwellia sp.
AAAACTAGTCTCATATTTATACGGAAATAAATTCTACCTAGCCAAAATCGTTAATACCGCACTGTTCATTGCTTGTGTTGCTGTGCTAATGACTTTTTCAGCATCAGGGGCCCAAAATGGGCTATGTAGAGATGGTAACGTTGCGCCCGTTTCTTGCGCTGGCTGCCACTTATCATGCGGCACACCACCAACCCAAAAAATCATACTTTTAATGCTAGTATCAGCGCGATAATAGCGGCCAAAATCTTCACCAGCCATCACTGCTGGTACTTGCATTACCCGAGATTTACCAAGCTCTGCGGTAAATAGTGCGGCCATTTTTTTGGTAAACTCAGGCTCGTTAAAAACGGCTGGCGTATATTCATCTTTCACCGTCACTACAGGCAGTAAATTTTCCGGTAAACCCATAGCAATGCCTTCACCTTTCGCTATTCTGGCGATGCCATCAAGTAAAGTTTGACGGGTTTTATCTGAGTAGCTACGTACGGTTAGTAAAAGTAGTGCGTTATCAGAAATAATGTTGTGTTTGGTACCTGATTGAAAGCTGCCGACGGTAACTACAGCAGGGTCTTGCGGGTCTAATTCACGGCTAACTAAGGTTTGTAAAGCGCCAACAATACGTGCGCCTAGTACTATAGGATCTTTTGTTGCGTGGGGGTAAGCGCCATGGCCACCAACACCTTTAACTTCAATATTAACACTATCAACATTGGCAAAGGTAAAGCCCGGGGTATAACCAATAACACCGGCTTTTAAGCTGGCTGAATTATGAAAGGCTAGGGCATAGTCAGGCTTGGGGAAACGTTTATATAAACCATCAGCTATCATGTCTTTTGCGCCGCGGCCACGCTCTTCAGCAGGCTGTAAAATCATCACTAAAGTGCCAGACCAATTGGCTTGGTTTTCACTGAGTAGTTTTGCTGTGCCAACCCAGCTAGCCATATGAGTGTCGTGTGCACAGGCATGCATGACATGAGCTTGCTGACCTTCCTCAGTCGTAGTTGTTACCTTGGAAGCAAAGGTCAAACCGGTTTGCTCTTTTACTGGCAGTGCGTCCATATCGGCGCGAATTAATACTGTTGGCCCTTGACCATTTTTTAATACTGCAACCACACCGGTGCCACCAACCTTCTCCGTAACTTCAAAACCTAAATCGCGGGCCGTTTTGGCTAATTTCTTCGCGGTATTAAATTCGACACTAGAAAGCTCAGGGCTTTGGTGTAAATCTTTATATAAGGCCATAAGTCCAGGCATGGCAGCTTGAACTGACTTGGCATTGTTATTAGCAGCATAAGTTAATGAGCTGCAGGCAAGGCATAATACAGATGTTATAAAGACTATATTTTTCATGGGATTACTCAATGAACGATTAAAGAATCATCTTAGCTTAATGAACAGAGTGGTTCAAATGTGATATCACGAAGTGACGAGGTCAAGTAACTCCATTCCATGTATATCTAATAAATCGACATCTGTAGTGCCTTATTTACACATAATACAGTTCAGAATATAAGGTTTTTAAAGAGGCTTGCCATTATCTATATAAATTGTAAACAATCACTTCTGTGAGCGTGGTACAAATGAGCATAGCAAGGGGCTGATCAGACAATTTTTGATTGAAGGTACATCGATAGCATGTTTAATTTAGCAAGGATGTAATATCATCGCCGCTAAATTAACACACGGAAAAAGAACGACTAAGCTATAAAACACTGGAGAAAAGCTTTTATGAATAGTTACTTTTGTCGAGCTTTAAAGTTGATATTAAAAGTAAAAAAAGAGCATCAAACATGATACCCTTTTTTCATTTATCACATTTATTACAATATATTTCTTCTAAATAGAATTAGACTGAATAAAGTTAATAAATAAATAACTGGAATGCTACCTGCTTTTTTATTGCTTGGACTCTCTATAGTTGGATTATCTACAGTTGGGGTTTCTATAGTTGGATTCTCTACAGTTGGGTTTTCTATAGCTGGATTCTCTATAGTTGGTTGCTTTACGATAACGTCAGGTTCTGTTTCCGGCTCTTTTCCCGTTTCAACTACCGATGCCGCTTTATCTAAAATATTAATCTTTGCGGTGCCATAGCCTTCTAACTTAATTAATATGTTTTCAAAGTCAAAAGATGTTTGGTCTTCAATCGTTATTATTTGAATTGATTTTATTGCCTCGCCCTTTTCAAAAACTATAGTATTACTTGTTAATTCAATCAGCGCGCTTCCTGTAGGATCTACAATATTTACTTTGATCGTTTCCTTTGTACTGATATCTGTTCTGCGGATAGCTAACTCCACGGTTTCACCTTCTGTGATCGTGTACGTTGCCTGATTAAATTGAAAATCAATATCAACTGAACAAGAATCAAAAGCCTCTACAATAGCCTCTTTATCACCAATGGTA
>NZ_JABSOV010000024.1:0-12251 GCF_013215345.1 Colwellia sp.
CATTATTTCATCACAGCGCCTTGAATTGAAATTGCTCAAGCACTCTGAAACATGCATCTTGAATGGTAACGGGTATATATTAACAATAGTTATTTAGGAGTAATCATGCAAAGTTCATTTTTAGCTTGGATGTTTCGCATGCCATTAATAAAGCGATGGTCATTGATGTTTTGTGTAAAGCCAGAAAATGTTGCTGAGCACTCACATCAGGTTGCCATTGTTGCTCATTTACTGGCCGTCATTAAAAATAAGAAATTTAATGGTCAAATCAATGCCGATAAAATATCGACCATTGCCATGTATCATGAAGCAAGTGAAACTCGCTATGGTGATATTGTTAACCCAACAAAGTATGCCAATAAAGCCATAGCACGAGAGTTTAAAAAAATAGAATTACTGGCAGAAGAAGAGTGTTTAGCATCGCTGCCGGAAGAGTTACAAGAGCTGTTTAGTGATATTATCGTCCAAGATAATGTCTCCGTGGAATATAAAGCCATCGTCAAAGCGGCAGATATTATTGTTGCCTATATTAAAACACTTGATGAAATAAACCATAAGAACCCAGAATTTAATCATGTAGAACAAAGATTAGCGATAAAAATAAACGAATTAAAAGCAAGCATGCCTGAGGTCAAATATTTTATAGATACCTTTATGACCGCTTGTTTAGCGACCGTTGATAAGCTATCACGTAACTAACCTGAACTCGGTACAACCTTCAAAGTACCAATATCTATGTAACCTATTACCAATGAATTAGCACCAAACTAATGCTCTGGATCGGCATAGTCAGGGTAATCTATCCTGACTTGTAAAAACTCATCAAAGTCATCAACTATTATATTAACCAGTTTAGCCTCAAATTTTTTATCTCTTTCTGCTAATAAAAACTCTTTTATTTTTTCATCAGGCCAAGGCTCTTTGTAGCAACGCCTTGATCCCAAAGCATCAAAAACATCAGCTACCGCCATAATTCGAGCTTCCACCGGTATTTCGTCTCCTTTTAAGCCTTTAGGATAACCGCTACCGTCCCAATTTTCATGATGATAATTAGCCAATCGAGCGGCTAATCTAGAGACACTTACCGTAGATTTTTCTAAAATATCAGCACCAATTTGCGCATGAGATTTCATTATCTCCCAATCTTCTCCCTCTAGCTTACCTGGTTTATGTAAAATATGTTCCGGAATAGCTATCTTGCCTAAATCATGTAATGGTGCAGCTAAACGAATGGCTTCAACAAAGCTGTCTTCTAAGCCCGCTTTTTTTGCCAAGATATCGCAGATAAGAGCGACACGACGCACATGTGCGCCAGTTTCTTTACTACGTGCTTCCACGGCTTCACCAACGATAAAGAGTAACTCTTTTTGGGTTTTTTCTATTTCTTTTTGCTTCGTTAAACTCTCAAGAATTAACGCAACATTGGTAGCAAATAGCTCAGCTAAACTAGCTTTAAAATGTTCATTATCATCTTCAAATTCAATATATAGCACTGAGGCAGCATTATCCGAGGCGCGATAATAACCAACAAAACAAGTATCATCTCGATAGTGACTTTTATCGATAAATACCTGCTGAATTCTCGCCTTAACTTGCTCATCAATATCCGAAGCTTCTAGAGAATCAGATTCACAAACATATTTACCGGTACAAGCAATAATTGAGCTGGTTGATTTTTTTGCAAAATCAACTTGAGTTCTGGCAATATAGAGCGCTGAACTTTCTACATTCATCAAGGCAAGTAAGTGGTCAAGTGCCGCTGAGCCAAAATTCTTTAACTGATCAATTTTTAATAAATCATGAGTCGTTTCAATAAGCTTTTTAAAGGCGTCAAGGCTGCGCTGAATGGTCATAATGTCACGATAGGCACGAATACTTGCATACACTGTGGTGATCATTTTATTGGCGGTAAAATCCGTTTTTTCTTTATAGTCATTGATATCGAATTCTTTAATGACTTTTGCCTCAGGGGCAGAACCGGCTTGTCCGGTGCGTAATATTAAGCGAATAGATTGATTTTTAAGATCTTTTCTTATCCATTCAACCAGCTCTAAACCAGCATGATCAGTTTCCATAACTACATCAACAAAAGCCATACAAAAGGAATTATCATTTAACATAATCTCCTTGGCTTGCTTACTAGAAAAAGCAGAGACTATGTCCAATCTTCTATGTTCGATTTCAGCATCAGCGAGCACTAGTTTAGTCACCTGATGAACAGACTCATCATCATCAATAACTAAAATACGCCAAAACTTATCCGCTTTATGCGGTTTGTCGTCAATTTCTTCTTCAACTTCGTCTTGAAAAATAAAGTTACTCATTCATGTCTATCATCTTGGGGAGACCATAATATTAGTGTAATTCAGAACAGCTAAATTACTAGTAATATTACAAAAAACCTCGCTTTATCATGACAAATAATCTCAGTAGAAATACCTTTATTTTAGGCAAAAAAAAACGGCATAGAGCCGTTTTTCCAATCGATTAACGTAAAGCTATAGATTTAGCGAAACTGATTCACAACTTTGATAACAATAGCATTCAAGGCTGCTGATGGGGCTTCTTTATCATCTGAGGTTAAACGCTTGGTTGCCCAACCATGCCATACCGGCTGATGAGTTTTAACATCATAGATATCAATAGCTAACTTGCCTTCAATATATTGTCTAACACTGGTTTCAGTACCCATAGACATAGTTCCGTAGTAACCACGGCCACCATAATAGCCACGGCCCCAACCAAAGCCAGTATTATAAGTTGCCGGGTAGCTATTCACTTTAATTTTATCTCGGCTACCGACCGTATAAGAAATAGTAAAATCTGCATTCTCAGCATCCTCAACTAACTGGTATCCTTTGGCCATAAAAGCTTGTTCAATACTTTTATCAACTCTCTCTTTCATTACTGGATTGATATCAGCAGCTGGTGCCATAATTTTACCTTTAGTAAGCCAGGCAAAGGTCTTATAGTTAATTGTTTCAATTTCAGTGTTTTTGTCAAAGTTAACTTTAGCTGAATGTGTTGCACAACCTGCGGTAAAAGCAATTAAGCTGGCAATGATTAATAATTTAATTGGGGTCATATCTGTTCCATTTTTGTAGTAAGACCTGAGTATTAAGTCTATTGGGCTGCGGTAAAACATTACAGTTAATATAAATCAAAATATATGACTAATACAAATAAAACAGTGATTTAAATTGTTTCTAACTGCTACAAGCGAAACTAAAAATTTAATTTTTATAAATAACCCCACAGTCAATGCTGTCACTAAAATAAAAAACAGTACTATTTAGTATGTTTTGTATTTATTGGTTGACACCAGCGAGTAAAGCCTTTAAAAATAGTACCAATTAAACTTTTTCGTTTTTGTTAAATTCTCATGATTATTAAAACAACAGTCCTCAATGTCATCCTCTTAGTCGTCGTGGTGCTTTCACCACTAGCGGGGATACCTTGTGCTTAGCAAAAACGATTAAGCAATAATATCAACAAACCCTCGCTCTTCATAAGACCGGGGGTTTTTTATTTACTCTATATTTATATAAGTAAAAAAATTCAATTAAATAAATTTAAAGAATCAAGGTGATGGTATGACAACAGAGCTTTTTACTGGTGCAGAAATGGTAGTTAAATCTCTATCCGCACTAAAAGTTAAGTATATTTTTGGCTACCCAGGTGGGTCCGTTTTAGATATTTATGACGCTATATTTCAACAAGATGAGATTGAACATATTCTAGTTCGTCATGAACAAGCAGCCACTCATATGGCTGATGGCTATACCAGAGCGACAGGTGAAGTTGGCGTAGTATTAGCAACGTCAGGACCTGGTGCAACCAACTGTATTACCGGTATTGCCACTGCCTATTATGACTCGATTCCTATGGTGGTACTTGCTGGCCAAGTTGCTAGTTCACTAATAGGTAATGATGCTTTTCAAGAAACTGATATCGTTGGTTGTACTCGCCCTATTGTCAAACACAGTTTTAACTGTCGAAGTTTAGCGGATATTCCTGATGCCATATCTAAGGCTTTTTACCTAGCAAGTACTGGCAGACCTGGCCCTGTAGTAATCGAGTTGCCTAAAAACATCTTAACTCCAGATAATAAAGGGCCATTTAGTATCGAAACAGATATTAAAATGCGCTCATACAACCCAAATATCAAAGGTCACCCCAAGCAAATAAAAAAAGCAGCGCAAACTATTGCCAGTGCAAAGAAACTGGTGGTTTATTCCGGTGGCGGTATTGTCATAGCTGATGCAGCCAAATTACTAACCACCTTAGTAGAGACACTTAAGGCGCCGATAACCAATACCTTGATGGGGCTTGGTGGCATTTCAGGTACTCATAAACAATTTGTCGGCATGTTAGGCATGCACGGCAGCCTTGAAGCAAATAAAAGTATGGCTAATGCTGATGTTATCTTGGCGCTAGGTGCGCGATTTGATGACAGGGTCACCAATAATGTCGAAAAATTCTGTCCCAATGCGACCATTATTCATGTAGACATTGACCCAACTTCTATTTCTAAAACCATTAATGCCCATATCCCTGTTGTCGGTTTAGTGGAAATAGTTATGCAGCAACTGCTTGATGAATTAGAGGAGATTAATTTCACCCCAGACGAAGCCGCATTAAGCCAGTGGTGGCAGCAAATCAACTTATGGCGTGCTGTTAAAAGTAACAGTTACGAACAAAATTCCGGAGACAAGATTAAACCACAACGCGTGATCGAAGCCATGTATAAAATCACTAAGGGCGAAGCTTATGTTTGCTCTGATGTCGGTCAGCATCAGATGTTTGCCGCACAGTACTATCCATTTGCCAAACCTCGCCAATGGATCAACTCAGGTGGTTTAGGCACTATGGGTTTTGGCTTGCCGGCAGCTATGGGAGTAAAACTCGCCTTTCCAGATAAACATGTTATTTGCATCACTGGCGATGGTTCAATTCAAATGAATATCCAGGAGCTTTCAACCTGTTCACAATATA
This sequence comes from Colwellia sp., assembly GCF_013215345.1. Taxonomy (GTDB): domain Bacteria; phylum Pseudomonadota; class Gammaproteobacteria; order Enterobacterales; family Alteromonadaceae; genus Colwellia. The sequence continues at coordinate 4,996 of NZ_JABSOV010000024.1, forward strand.
ACTTATCGGTAGTCATTGTTACCTTAAATAACCGCTCACTGGGTATGGTACGCCAATGGCAAGATATGGTGTATGGCGGCCGTCATTCCTCTTCTTATATGGAATCCTTACCTGACTTTGTTAAAATTGCCGAAGCTTATGGTCATGTTGGTATTCAAATCGATAGTTTAGATGAACTCGATGAAAAACTAACACAAGCTTTTAATATCAAAGATCGCTTAGTTTTTGTCGACGTTATGGTTGATGAAAATGAGCATGTTTACCCAATGCAAATTCGCACCGGTGCAATCGATGAAATGTGGCTTAAAAAAGGAGTTAAAGCATAATGCGTAGAATTTTAGCTATCGTTCTTATGTTTGTTGAAAATGAGCTTGGCTCATTCGTTCATAGGGTTCGCGATATATCCCTGACCAATCATGGGTTAATAAGCACTGGAGTTAAAGCATAATGCGTAGAATTTTAGCTATATTGATGGAAAATGAACCAGGCTCATTATCGCGTATCGTTGGATTATTCTCTCAACGTGCTTTTAATATTGAAAGCTTAACCGTTGCACCAACCGATGATAACAGTTTGTCTCGTATGACCATTGCCACTAAGGGCGATGACAAGGTATTGGAGCAAATTGTTAAACAAGTAAATAAGCTTATTGATGTTATTAAAATCACTGACATTACCGATAGAAAGCATATTGAACGTGAATTACTGCTAGTAAAAGTCGGTGCCATGAACGATAAAACTCGCACAGAAGTAACTCGGATCACGGAAATATTTCGCGGTAATATAATTGATATTGGCAAGCAAGTTTATACGGTACAACTTACCGGTAATGCTGAAAAGCTCAATGCTTTTATTGATGCCCTGCAAAATGAAACCGAAATTATTGAGACAGCGCGTTCCGGTTGTGTCGGTATGGCTCGTGGTGATAAAGCGCTACGAGTCTAGCTAGTAAATTTCAAACAAGAGAAGAGGCGATAAAGCCTCTTTTTTTTAAAAGAGTTAACTTTAATAGCGTTAAACTTAATAGCGTTAGCACAGTGTCAGAGTCCTGGGGTATTTAAAATGTTTTTGCCGCTAGTTTGGTAAACAAAGCCGCTATATAAGAAAACTATATAGGGAAGCTAAATAACAGCCTGAAGGCGCTGAAGTTTTTACTGTAGCGATAACTGAGCCCAAGTCTATCAATCCCCGCCCAAGAGTAACCTATGCTTTTTGAAAATTTCAAGGTAAAACCAAATTCTAAACTGTTAGTTAGGGTGACATTGTTGTCTTCATCCGCGCTCTTAGTACTGGGCGTGATAAAATTAACTTCAGTAAAGTACCAAAAGAGTGTGGCAAAAACCCTAGGTTGAAATTGATAACCTAATATCGTGTACTGTAAGGGTAAGCCGGTATCTATGCCCAAGTGTACTGCCGCATAGGCGTCTTTAGCATCGTAACCATTACCGTCATAACGCGCATAATAAATTCTATTAGCCCAAATAGAGTCATAATCTTGCGAACCGAAGTGATAAAGTGCAGAAAAACCTGCTGAACTTATCTTAACTCCTCTATTGGTAGTAAGGTTTCGGCCATAACCGGCATCAAAATAGCTTTCGAATAGCCAATTTTCTGTATATTGATGATTAATCGCAATACCAGGGGTAAAGGTAATGGTGCCAACTTCGTCAGGTAATTCTAAATCCGGTAAATCAAAGTCAAAAAAACCAACCGAAACAGGTAAACGTAAACCATAAGTTGTTTTACCCACACCGTCAAAATCATAAGAAAACGGTATGCTAATTAAACTAGCATTCTGTCCTGTGGTTCGATAAATACCACTGCCTAAATAATTAGCATAAGCATAGTGTACTGGCTCAGCTTCATCAGCCAATGTCGGTAAAGCCGTGAATATGAGTAAAATTCTCAATAAAAAGTATTTCATATGCCTTAAAAATTAAACAAGGTTATGTTAAACATTGCTAACCCCCTAGCCAGAAATTCGAATATAGCTTAAATAACGTTGGTGGATATCACGCACGTAATTTACCGGCTCTCTGCCTCTAACGTAGCCATACCGCGCCTTTTGATAATAGTGGCGGCGTTGCAGTAATAACATGGCTTTTTCAACATTGTTAAACCAGCGATCACTTCTTAAACCTAGTTGTCTTGCTAAGCGCTGTGCATCTTTCACATGGCCGTAACCAGCATTATAAGATGCTAAGGAGAAAAATATTTGCTCCTGTACCGGCAAATCCTTAGAGAATCGGTCCCGCGTCCAGTCTAGATACTGCACCCCTGAAGCAATGGCTTGCTCTGGGTCTTTTAAATCTTCCACACCAAGCTCTGCGGCTGTTCGAGGCAACATTTGCATTAAACCAAAAGCACCTGTGGCATTACTGGCTAGTGGGTCAAAGCGACTTTCTTGATACATTTGCGAGACAATCAGACGCCAATCAAAATTATAGGGTTGTACGTAAGCGCGGACAATATCGTCATAGGGGGACAAAGTTGAACCCGAAACTAAACGGTGCTTTTTATGACTTACCCGTGATTTCTCATTGTAGAAATATTTATTTTTAACGACATTATAAAAAGTACCGCGGTAGTACTTTCGAATAAACTCATTTAAGTAAGCGAGTAATTGCGGATTACCTTGCCTAACTAAATAAGCATAAGGCACATCTTCTTTAAACGTTAATGGGGTAATAATTTCCGCACGAAAGCTGCTCTCAATAGCGATTAAATTACTATCTGCAATGGTTAAATCAATTTCTTTATCCGCTACCTGACTAATTAATATCTCGCTGGCAATATCTTCTTTGGCTATGACGATATTAGCGCCAAAATCCTTCGCTAGCATTTGCGCCGTTGCCCAAAAGCTACTGCTCTTCCTTATTGTAATAGTACGACCTTTAAGGTCGGCTAGTACGTTGATAGGGAGACTATCTTGGTGAGCAACTAATTGTTCTTTCACCCGGTTATAACGAAGACTGGTCGTTAACTTTGCTTTAGCTATTTGTTTTACTCGTTCTTTAGTTCTAGACAGGCCAGCGGCAATTATATCGCCTTTACCCTCGGCTAATAATGCCAGCATTTCTTCGTAGCTATCAGCAACAATAATAACCAACTTCACCTTGTTGATATCAGCAAACTTGCGCATCAATTCATATTCAAATCCTAGTAACTCACCACGCCATAAAAAATAAGTTTCAGGGCTATTTCGCGTGATAACCCGCAGCGGAAGTTTATTTTTTCTTAACTGTTCAAAATCAATTTTACGTTCTGGCTCAAGCACCTGCATAACATGGTGCACCGAAATAAACTCATTAAGCTCATGGAGGAAATTATCATTACCTTTATTAACCGCCCAAGCAAGGTTGATTGCTTTAGGTAAAGTAAATACGCTTTGAATATCATCACGATATTGTTTTAAAGTCTCGAAAGCAAAACCATCAATAATGGTATATTTCACGGAGCCATCAGCAATGGTGTCAGCCATTTCTTGCGAGCTAACTCGCTCTGCAATAATATTAACCTGCCAATGGGGAAACTGTTTGCTAACACTATCAATATAAGCGGAGCCTATGGGTAATGAGATATTATTATCATCGTCCTTATCAAAGCTATGTTTACCCGCTTTAGCAATAACGACTTCTCTATCACGCAGCAATGGATAGGAAAAACTCACTTTTTCTAAACGATTAGCGGTTATGGTTAAATGTCTTGGAATAATATCAACGTCAAAAGCCAATAGCTTGCTAAACATGTCGGCTAAGTTACTGACTCGCAGCCAATTAATCTTTAAGCCGCGCTCATCAGCAAAGCTTTGTAATAAGGTAGAGTGATAAGCACTGGTCGAGCCTGCGCGAGGTAATGCAGATTCTAACTGCCAATCAAGTTTTACCGCATTAATGTAGCCTGAGGCTTTTATTTTAGCCCATGTTCTAGCGGTAGTTCTTTTTTCAACAACTTTTTTAGCCACCAGCCGCAGCTCAGCTTCACTCGCGTTTAGGCTATCGTTCGAGCTATCCTGCTGACTTAGCACGGCCTTAGCACTTTCTTCTGCTGAAGGCGGTTCTTGACAGCCTGCTAAGGTAAATAGCAATAAAACACTGGCTATTACTATGGCAACTAACTGTTTATTCATTAAATATACCTAGTTAATGGATTACATTTTATAATATAAGGTTAACAGATTTAACAAAAAAAAAGCCAGTAGTAAGTTTAAATAACTTACTACTGGCTTCATTCATAAAAGGCACAGTTCAAAACATCCTAGCGCTACTCTGCTCAACAAAGAGCAGAGCAGAAAATGCTGTCAGAAATTTACTGAGCTTTAGACTATTTACTAACTTTAGCCCAAGTATCTCGCAGACCAACCGTCCGGTTAAAAATTAATGCGCCAGGCTCTTTAATATCGTTATCTAGACAGAAATACCCTTGACGTTCAAACTGGTAAGCACTTTCCGCTTTAGCATCGGCTAATGAAGGCTCAACTTTTACCCCGGTAATCTCAACTAAAGACTCAGGATTAATCACCTTATGGAAGTCATCTTCTGCCGCAGGGTTTGGCACAGTAAATAATCTGTCATATAAGCGTACTGTTGCGTCCAGTGATTTATCGGCATCAACCCAGTGAATAACACCTTTAGGTTTAGTACCATCCGTTGGGTTTTTACCTAAAGTATCTTCATTGTAAGTACAGTAAACCGTAGTGACATTACCTTGTTCATCTTTATCACAGCGTGTAGCAGTAACAACATAGGCGCCACGTAAACGAACAGCTTTATCAATAACTAAACGTTTATATTTCTTGTTGGCTTCTTCTCTAAAGTCTTCCGCTTCGATATAAAGCTCTTTAGAAAATGGCACAGTACGTGTGCCGTGCGCTTCATCACTTGGGTGATTCTTAACAACAAGATCTTCTTGTTTATCTTCCGGATAGTTCTCAATCACTAATTTAATAGGATCTAAAACTGCCATAGCGCGTGGCGCATTATCGTTTAAATCTTCACGGATACATGCTTCTAGCACGCTCATCTCAATGGTGTTTTCCATTTTAGTAACACCGATGCGCTTAGTGAACTCTCGTATTGATGCAGGGGTATAACCACGGCGACGAAAGCCTGCAATAGTAGGCATACGTGGATCGTCCCAGCTATCAACTAAATTTTCTTCGACTAATGTATTCAACTTACGCTTACTCATCAAAGTGTATTCAAGGTTTAAGCGAGAAAACTCGTATTGATGTGGCGTAGACGGTACCGAGACGTTTTCAATAACCCAGTCATATAAACGGCGATTATCTTGGAACTCTAACGTACAAATAGAATGAGTAATACCTTCTATCGCATCAGATAAACAGTGAGTAAAGTCATACATAGGGTAAATGCACCACTTATCTCCCGTTTGATGATGATGAACAAAGCGTACACGGTAAATAATAGGGTCGCGCATACACATAAAGCTAGAACTCATGTCTATTTTCGCACGCAAGGCACAAACGCCCTCTTCAAACTCGCCATTTTTCATCTTAGCAAATAAGGCTAAATTTTCTTCGATAGAGGTATCACGGTAAGGACTATTTTTACCCGGCTTATTCAAAGTGCCACGATATTCACGCGTTTCTTCCGCATTTAACAAACAAACATAGGCTAAGCCTTTTTCAATCAGTTCAACGGCAAAGCCATGTAACTGGTCAAAGTAATTCGAGGAATAACGAACCTCCCCTGCCCACTCAAAACCTAACCACTGCACATCTTTTTGAATAGCATGTACGTAATCAATATCTTCTTTTTCAGGGTTGGTATCATCAAAACGTAAATTACATTTACCATTATAATCTTGGGCAATACCAAAACTCAAACAAATAGCCTTTGCATGACCAATATGTAAAAAACCGTTTGGCTCAGGTGGAAAACGTGTTTGCACACTGGTGTGTTTACCACTATCTAAATCGGCATCAATGATATTACGAATAAAGTTTGTTGGGCGGTTTTCGGCATCCGACATGAAAATAAACCTCTGAAAATAACCTAATATAAACGGATTAACTTATCTATCCGCTTATTATAAAGCTTGATATAAAGTGCGTTTTTCGCACAAAGATAGCCGCATTATAGCAAGTGTTTACGAGGGAGAATAGCGTTAGATAAGAGTATATTTCCTAGGAACGGTAATATTTCATCTTATGATATTCTTTTGTACTATGAGTATATTAAGTGCTCAAAAGAGTCCTTAACATACCATTTAACCTTGCTACACTGAGCAAGGTTATAGGGGAAAGACTAACGCGCATAAATAAGGAAATATTCACCTTGCTCTTTTTCAATTTTAATTAGTTTATCAATATGATGCTGATCTACCTCTGTGCCTTTAGTCAACATGGGGTTTTTGTCGATATTGACAATATCTCTGGTTAGCACCATTCCCTCTCGCAAGTCTTCACTATTTAATAAGTAATCAACATTGCCTTCGCTCGATCTCGGCCGTTCATCAAGTATGGTTAAATAGTGATTGACTAAACTCGGATCAAACATGGTCTTAGCTAATTCTTTAATATGGTGTTTAGCCAGTGCCGTCGACGTTTTAGCTTGTGACTGCCGACCATTCACTAAATTATCATACATTGAAACAATGGCAATAATACGCGAGCCTAGGGGGATTTCTTCGGCGCTTAAATGATCAGGTGCAGTGTTACCGTTATAATTTGCCGGAATATGCTTAATAATCTCGGCAACAAAGGACAGTTCATCAACTTTATTGAGTAGATCAAAACTTTTTTGATAAAAGCCATTGTAAAGACTTTTTTCATGTTGCGACATGGTGTCAATGGGTTTTGTCAGTAAGTTTTGTTTAAGTGCTAATTTACCCGTTTCATACAACAAGCCGGCAATATAAATTTGAAATGTGGTAAGTTTATCGCAAGTTTGACGCTCCGCGATTAACCTAGCATGGCCAGCGACACGAAAATTATGACGAGTAACGTCTTGATTATGCAAACAAATGGTCTCTGCATAAATATCAATAAAAGTAGAAAAGGTCTTTTTAAGCCGAACAAAACCATTTGCTTCGCGCGCAGAAATAAGTTGCAGTTTTTTTTGGCTTTTATTGGTTGCTAATTCAAGTGAACTGTTAATAAGAGATAGTTCGGCATTTTTAGCTAAATTAATTTTTAATAACTGCTTAGTTTTTCTTTCATTAAGGTACAGCTGATAAGCACTGGTTAGCTCAGCAATTAGTTCCCCATTATCCCATGGCTTTGAAAAATAATG
>NZ_JABSOV010000024.1:12261-49222 GCF_013215345.1 Colwellia sp.
AATAATGACAGATTTTCCCTTCATTTACCGCTGTCACCGTTAAGTTAATATCGGCATGACCCGTTAACAAGAAACGTTTACAGTGCGGATTAATGTCAATGATTTTCCCTAAAAAGGTTGCCCCATCCATTACTGGCATTCTCATATCAGTGAGGATCAGCGGAATATTAGGATTATCTTGGTAAAAGCCAATGGCTTCATTAGCATCTGAAAACAAATACAATTGAAAATGTTTGCGTAACACACGATTTAGCGCGTTCAGTACTTCCTTTTCATCATCAAGTATTAGTAATGAAGGTTTGTCCATTTATTCTTCCCTAGCAAGCCCACACTGTTTCCAAGTCGGTCACTTATTTATAACAGCTTTAATAAAAAGCTTTATTAATTATCACTATAGTTTAACTATGTTAAAAAAAGACGCAAATTGCAAATAACGCCTATTAAATTGCAAATTTATCCTATTATTAATAAATACATATTCTGAAATTGGCATGCGATGATGGAAAATCAAGACAATAGTTCAGCACTACCCGTATTACTGCTCGTTGATGATGATGACAATATATTGCAAGCATTAAAAAGAGCCTTATATAATACTCAAGCTACTATCATTGACTTTAACTCGCCACTTGCAGCGCTAGAATATTGCCAGACAAATCAACCTGATGTGGTTATTTCAGATCAGCATATGCCCGACATGAATGGCTGCGAATTATTAGAGAAAATAAGAAATCGCTGGCCCAAATCACAACGCATTATTTTATCCGCCTACCAAGATTTTGATCTTGTTTCCGCCGCATTTAGCTCTGGTGTAGTCGAAAAATACATTTGCAAACCCTGGATCAATAAAGAACTGAAATTTGTGGTCGATAAGGCGCTCAGTAGAAAAGTAAATGTTATGCCTAGTGACGACAACACACCAATGACAGGGTTAATTAACTTTCACGGTATGGTGGCTGAAGATGAAACCATGCATGAGCTATTTGATAGTATAAGGCACGCTTCAAGTACCAATGCGCCCATTTTCATTACCGGTGAAACCGGTACCGGTAAAGAGTTAGTCGCTAAAGCTTGCCACTTTGAAAGTTATCATAAAGACCAACCATTTATTGCGGTCAATTGCGCTAATTTCAGTGAGAACTTAATTGAGTCACAACTTTTTGGTCATACTAAAGGAGCGTTTACCGGCGCGATATCCAACCAAGAAGGCTTATTTTCTGCCGCGAAACAAGGCAGCTTATTTTTAGATGAAATAACGACATTATCTAAACCCTTGCAAGCTAAATTATTACGCGTGGTGCAAGAGCGAGAATTCTCGCCATTAGGCACCAATGAGGTATTAAAATTTCATGCGCAAATTATCTCGGCCTCTTCCAACTCCATTAGTAGTGCCGTAAGAGAAGGTGACTTTAGAGAGGATTTATATTACCGACTTAATGTTATTACCATGGCTTTACCGCCATTAAGAGAGCGAGGAGGAGATCTAGTGCATCTCGCTAATTTCTTTTTGAAAAAACACAGTAAAATCGAGCACAAACATTTTAGAAAATTTTCTCGTAACGCCATTCAAATAATTTGCGCCTATGACTGGCCCGGCAATATACGTCAATTAGAAAATGTCATTCATGGCATGGTTATTTTAAACAGTGGCGAGCAAATAAAATCGGAAATGATAATAAAATCATTATCTACTACAGTAAAAAATTATACTGCTATTCAACCTGTATTGCCTCAATTAGCTCAACCAGTTATGGGAAGTAATGATTCCCATCATAATACAACTAACGGTCAGGTAAAAAACAACACAGCGATTCAACCACTTTGGCAAGTAGAAAAAGATGCTATTGAAGCGGCAATATTACATTGTCAGGGTAATATCCCTAAAGCTGCGGCTATGCTAGAAGTGAGCCCTTCAACTATTTATAGGAAGAAGCTCGGCTGGTAAATAATTGAAGGGGAAGCTGATAGCTAAGGCGAAAGACGACTAGTTATCAGCACTAATATCAAAATACATATATACCCGTTACCATTCAAAGTGCTCGATTTCAGTGGGAATTTAAATGACTTTAGGCAAGGAGAAGAACGTAAACATAGTTATTCTATATTTTTGTTCTTTAACGCCGTATAAAGTCATTTAAAAACCATCGCAGAAGCGCTTGAGTAATATAACTTCTTCGTTGCTGTGATTTATAAGGGAATGACCATTACTTCATCACAGCGCCTTGAATTGAAAATACTCAAGCACTCTGAAACATGCATATTGATTGGTAACGGGTATAAACACTTGCTGCTCTGTTTTATTGCTAGCAAGTTAACTCAGTCGATTCTTGATATCAATAGTGCTTTGCAGTTTGCAACTGCCATTATCAAAAAAAAACAAAAAAAACCTAACTCACTGATAAACGATACAAAAAAATAACGGAACACTCCTTGCAATGCTTGTTAATAATCACAGTGTTACTAATTAAGGTATTAATAACCACGGTGACAATAACCATAGTATTAAGAAACAATGCAGGGAGTTTTTTATGATGTATTTAAAAAATATTCAGTGTGCTTTTATAGCTTCTTTTTTCAGTTTCTTGATACTTTATCACGGCTCTGTCACTGCTGCCCCTTTCGAAAGTTGCCCTTCTAAAGCGTTTCTAATGCAACAACAAGTCGCACAACTTTATGGGGTAAACCTAGTGACAGGGAATTACTCGCTCTTATCTGGTGATTTAGGGACTAATGACAAAATAAACGCCATTGGTTTTAACTTTCATGATAATTACATTTATGGTTGGGGTTATGAATGGGGCACTTTAGTTCGCATTGGCGATGATTACCAAGCTACGCCTATTACCTTAGCCAACAATCCCGGAGTAAATTTTTATGTTGGTGATGTCGCACTCAATGACAACAGCTATTATTTTTATAAAAAAGGCTCAGCATATGGTCTCTATAAGGTTTCTTTAGACGAACAATCTGTCGATTACCTTCAAGTCAGTAAAGTTATTGATGGGCAATCCTTGTCGTTAAGCATTTATGATTTTGCTTTTCACCCCATCAATAACTTTCTTTACACCGTTGATAAAAATGGCCTACTACACCAAATAGATGTAAATACCGGCATAGCAAATTCGCTAGGGAATGTCGGTGAACAAGGCACATTTGGCGCTATTTATTTTGATGTCGATGGCAAATTATATATCAGTCGAAATAGTGACGGTTATGTATTTATTATTGACGTGACTGACGCAAACCCAACCGCTACGTTATTCGCTTATGGCCCTAGTGCCTCACAAAATGATGGAGCCCGCTGTGCTGTGGCGCCGATTGTTGACGAGTCTATTCCCGCAACAGTGGATTATGGTGATGCCCCAGATAGTTATGGCACAACCTTGTTTAGTAACGGTGCTAGGCATAGCATAAGTGAACTGTATTTAGGCTCGAGTATAACCACTGAGCATAATGCCAATGTTTACCCTAAAACCGATGAAGATGACGGCATCGTTTTCTTAACCCCTTTATTAGCTGGTAGCGATAGTTTGATTCAAGTACAAGCAACAGGGGCTGGCTTTCTTAATATTTGGGGTGATTGGAATCGTGACGGTCAATTTTCAGCCGATGAAAAGCTCATCACTGACAAGTTTTTAGAAAATACCACTGACGTTATTTTGGTCAATACACCTTTAACTGCCTTAAATGGCTTTACGTGGCTTAGAGCAAGATTTACCACCGTAGCTGCGGTTGCAGTCAGTGGTGGCGTATCTGACGGTGAAGTGGAAGACTACCGTGTTATCGTGACGAATTCAGGCAATAGTCAAATTCAAGATACCCCGTATTACCTTGCTTTTGAGGATAGTTGGCCTGAGCAAGGAGATTACGATATGAATGATGTGGTTATTTTACAAAATTCATCATTATTGTTAACCGATACCGGCCAAGTAAAACAAATAGAATTTCAAGGTGAAGTAAGAGCGTTAGGTGCCTCTTATCAAAATGGCTTTGCCATTCAACTAGATAATATATTGCCTAGTAATGTCGATGCCAGCCTAGTGCGTTTTGAAATCAATGGTGTTTTGCAAGAGGTCAGTGCCATAGAAGAAGATATACAATTTTTAGTGATTAATATTACTGATGATTTACGCAGTCACATTCAATTAACCCAAAACTGTTTATATTATCGAACGGAGAGTAATTGCAGTAACTCATCTTTGATGACCTTTAGCGTAACAGTGCCGTTTATCAGCCCCATTGCCCTTGAACAATTTCCAGAAGCTCCCTATAACCCCTTTATATTTGCTAAAGAAGGGACTTACCATGGCGACCTTTTCTTTCATCCTGGTAGAGGACTAGAAGTTCACCTAAAAAATAAACTGCCAACATCTAAAGCGGATCTATCGTTGTTTGGCATGGCAGCAGACAGAACTCAACTAGATGGAGAAAATAAATATCAAACCAGCAACGGTTTACCCTGGGCACTGGCGATCAACCCTGGTTCACAAGAAGAATGGAAGCACCCCAGCGAAATGATTGACATTTTACATGCATACCCCGACTTTCAATTATTCATCGAAAGTAATGGTAATAATTCCAGCGACTGGTTTTCACAAAGTAATGCGGTTAATTCGAAATTGTATTAACAAAGCAAAAACTAAACAATTTAAAACAAGACTAGCAACAAGGAATTCAAATTATGAAAACTCATATCATTACAGCTTTATTGTTAACACTGACACTGTTTGGTTGTGGCGATGACGATGGTACTGAGATAGTACAGGGTACAGTGCAGGAAACCCCTCCGCCAACCAGCAGCACAACCCCAGAGACCAATACAGACATTGTCGCCACCAGTGAGCTAATTAGCACGCCAGACTTTAACTTTATTTCCGGTACTAAGTTAACAGTAACCTTACCTGTAGCTCCTACAGCAACTATCGATTACTTCATTAATATTTGCACAGACTTTACCAATGAAGATAATGTTATAACCATCAATTACCAAAGTTGTAAATTAAGAACAGCCATCACCTCACAAACGCAAGAGTTTACTTTATCCTTAAGCGTGGTGGAGCTACAGTTAATAGCCCAAATTTGGCCAATGGAAAGTGACGCCAAAGTAATGAATGCTTACTGGGATATTGCTGAATCAGGCCATAACTGGCAAATAGTTTTTTGATAAATACACCTGTTACCATTCAAATTTCAGGATTTCAGTAGGAATTAAAATAATTTTAGGCAAGGATAATATTTTAAGCATAGTCATTCTAGGCTTTGATTATTTAACCCGGTATAAAGTGATTTTAAACCTATCAAAGAAGCGCTTGAGCAACACGCATCTTTGATGGGTAAAGATATTTACCCTTGAGTTATACCTCTACCCACGAAAATACCCTCCTGGTAGCAAGCCCATGAAAGATACTGAGTTAAGACCTTCTTGTTAGTATTTCCCTTGGTTTTCTTTAAAAAAATAGATTTTATCCCCTCATTCCCGCCCTATTTATCTACTCTAGCAACTTAACCTAGTTGCATTTTGAAAAGCGTAACGCAAAAGCAATTCACAAACCGCTAACAAAAAGTAAAACAAAAAGAAAAAGAAACTTATTAACAACGACTTACAATATGGCTCATAACTTGAATATATTAAGGTAAATAAGGTAAGAGTTAACATGTGTATCAATAGCGAAGGGGATAGCAGATGAAAAGCATGCCATTAAATTGCATTTTTGTTATGACATTGCTTACTTGTACTGGCTGTATTTCGACCTCGATAAGTGACTCATTGGCCTTAATCGAACAAGAAGAAAACCGCGCCAACAATAAAGCCGTTAATAAAGAAGTTTTGACTAGTATCCAAGCGTTACGCTTTTCACAAAAGCTAGCCGAACAGCAGTACACTTTTAGCTATGATTTGCATAATACCGAATTAAATTACGCGGATAAAATAAAAATCACCCGCCTAATAGTGAACAACAAACAAAGCATCACCATTAACATTGCGCCCGCTAAGGGCACAAATATGCTCCATCAATTAGCACTTTCCATGGAGCGGGCTGAAGTACTGCGCCTGCATATTCGTCATTTTAATAACAAGATCACCATTAAGTTTGCTCCTAAGTTAGAAAACGACACTATTAACTTAGTTACTGGAGCCTAACATGACGACATCAGTCATTATAAATATTCACCTTATTTTATCGGCGATATGGCGTCATCGCTATTTAATTATATTTCCAGCAATAGCATTACCATTAATCGCGATAATTGCTTGTTTGATTGCTCCAAGAACGTGGCAAGCACACACCACAATATTGGTACAAGAAAGTGCCAAGATGAACCCTTTTCTTGAGGACTTATCAATATCCACTGATTTAGAAAATAGAATAACTACTTTAGATACCTTACTCCATAGTCGACATATGTTAATTAATGTCGCGAAAGATTTAGCGCTAATCGATGAGCATTCAACAGACTTGCAAAAGGAGCAATTAGTTAAAAAGTTATCCGCGGCACTTAAAGTACAGTTAATCGGTAAAGATTTAGTAAAACTTGTTTACCAAACTGACTCACCCGAAAATATCATTGCTGTCCTACGGGTAGTTAGAGCAAGGTTTTTAGAAACGCTGTTAGCGCCTGAGTTATCCGCAATAGATGCGTCGGAATCATTTCTAAGCAGTCAATTAGCCTTAAAAATGGCCGACTTACAAGAATCTGAGTTTAGGTTGGCTAATTTCAAACAATACAATGCTGAGCACTTACCCAGACTTTATAGTGCAAATAGTAGTAGGTTCAGTCAATTAAGCATGTTATTCGAACAGAAAAAAATTGAATTATCTGGTGCTATTGCCGCTAAAAGAACCATTCGTACTCGGCTTGCTCAAGTAGATCCGGTGATGAGTGAAATTGAACAAAGCATAGTAAAAACCAAAAGCGAGCTAATTATTTTGCGTTCACGCTACACTGGACGACATAGCAAAGTACAAACAGCACTGAGGAAATTATCACAGCTTGAAGATGAACGAGTAAACCAAAGCAAAGCATCATACAAGATAACCGAAGTGGATTTAAATCGTTTATGGGAAATAGCCAGTCGCATGCAAGATGGTGAAGTGGATAACAATCAAAACTTATTATTAGTATCACAATTACAAGAATTACAATTTGCCGACAGTAACGTAGAAAAAATCAAAGAAGAGATTAACTCTATAGAGAAGCAAACCAAAATACTAAAAGCGTCTCTTGCTGGCACCGGTGAAATGGAAAGGCAACTGTTAGCGCTTGAAAGAGACCTTAAGGTTAAACGGGATTTATATAGTGATTTACTGTATCGATATGAAAAAGCAAAAATAACTGGCGCCCTTGGCAAGTTTGAACAACCAGAAAGAATAAAAATAATCGACGAGCCATACCAGCCTAGCTCGCCGACTAACTTCCCGCTTTATATATTTTTATTAGCCGGAATTATTGGCGGCATATGTTTAGGTGGCGGTTTAGCGCTATTCGCTGAGTTAGCTGACACATCTATCCGTGCAAGATATCAACTAGAATTAATTACCTCGGCCCCAGTAATAACCCGGCTGCCACGAATTGGAGTAAAGCCTTTTTCAAGTATGAAAGACTTAGGAGAAGACTTATGAAACCCGTCATAGTTCATGTTGTACAACACTTAAAACCCGGTGGGATCGAAAGTTTTGCGCTAGAATTTCAGCGAGCTGCACAACCATTTTTTGATGTACATATTATTTCTTTAGAAAAACAAAACGTTAAATGTTATTGGAATAATATTGATGGCTTTAAAGAATTTATCCATATGTTAAATAAAAAACCCGGTTGGCAAGCCAATATTTTTACCCAATTAAAGCAATTCTTCGAAAAAGTTAAACCTATCTATGTACACACTCACCATATAGGGCCATTAATCTATGGTGGCGTTGCAGCAAGACAGGCAAAGGTTGCTCATATTATACATACTGAGCATGATGCTTGGCATTTAGCCGATTTTAAAGCGAGATTATTACAGAGGCTTATTGTCAGTTTGGTTCGTCCTATCTATGTAGCTGACGCTAACTTTGTTGCCGAGCAAGTTAACCGTTTAATGCCATCATTAAACCCAGTGGTCATCCCTAATGGTATCGATACTAATAAATTTAAACCTTCGACAGTGAGTAAGCGGCTGTTATTACAACAAGCGGGTCTGCCTGCAGAGTTGAAGTATATTGGTTGTGCCGCTAGACTAGAGTCAGTAAAGGCTCATGATGTATTAATAAAAGCTGTTCATAATCTGCCTAAAAATATTGGTTTATTACTCGCTGGCACTGGCAGTTTAAAAGCAAAGTTACAGCAATTGGTCATTACGTTAAAATTAGAAAAAAGAGTTTTCTTTTTAGGTCATGTTGATGATATGACCACATTTTACCCATTAATTGATGTTTTTTGTCTTTCCTCACATAACGAAGGACTCCCCTTGTCTCCTATGGAAGCCCAAGCCTGTGGAATACCTGCGGTATTAACCGACGTTGGCGGCTGCAAAGAAGCCATCTGTAGTGTAACAGGTAGAGTTGTTCAAGCTAATAACCCGACATTGCTAGCGCAGGCCCTGCTAAGTTCACTAAACCAAAAAAGTCATTATTCACCGCGAATATTCATAGAAAAACAACGTTCTCTTGACCAGATGATTAAGCAATATGTTTCATTAACGCAAGCTGATTTAAGGTGTAAGCTATGTTAGACATCATAATGGTATATATCTTAGCTATTGCTATATTTTTAGTCATTTATCACCATGTACTTTATCCGCTAGTACTCAAGAAAGTGACTAAGAATAAGACAAACATTCCTCCTATCATTAAAAATCGTCACTATATTTTTAGTGCTGATGATAACAATTTAAATTGTT
The DNA here is from genome assembly GCF_013215345.1 of Colwellia sp. Lineage (GTDB taxonomy): Bacteria > Pseudomonadota > Gammaproteobacteria > Enterobacterales > Alteromonadaceae > Colwellia. The sequence goes on from NZ_JABSOV010000024.1 coordinate 21,143, forward strand.
TTTCAATTATCATTCCTGCTTTTAATGAAGCTAAATTTATTGCCGATAAAATTAGAAATTTAAGTTTCATTGACTACCCAAACGATCGATTTGAATTAATTTTACTTTGTGACGGCTGTAGTGATGACACCCATAACATAGCTTCACAAACCCTTAATGAGCTTGCTTGTCTTGATTTAAACTACCAACTGGTAAACTTTAAAGATAATCGCGGTAAAGTTGCAGTGCTTAAAGATGGTGTCGCCAAAGCACAGTTTGACAATATTGTCTTTAGTGATGTCTCGGCATTATTACCGGTAAATAGCCTACTGATGTTAGATAGTCATTTTAAAAATCCTGCTGTTGGTGCTGTTTCAGGCGGATATCAGTTTGTTAAAAAAGGCACCGTGGGTGAACAATACTACTGGCGCTATCAATCTATGATTAAAGCAAGAGAAAGTTCTATTGCTAGTGTGCTTGGCGCTCACGGTGCTTTTTATGCACTCAGGAAGTCTTGTTATGAAGAGGTTCCTGCAGATACTATTAATGATGACTTTTTAATCCCGATGAATGTCATTAAACTCGGCTATCGCGTGATATATGAGCCTAGAGTTGTTGCCATCGAACTTGAACAAGTTAATTTGGAGCAAGATATGAGCAGGCGTTTAAGGATAGCAGCGGGAAATTTTCAGCAACTGGTCTATTTGTTACCTTTGTTATCACCCAAGTATGGCTGGAATGCGATAAATTTCGCCTCTGGCAAAGCGTTAAGAGCAATCACGCCTTTTATTTTAGTGGTTATCTTTGTCAGTAATATTTATCTTGTCTCGGTTCACTATGTATTCTTATCACTATTTGTTTGCCAAGTTTTTTTATATAGCCTGGTTATGCTGATTAATTTATTCCATATATCACCTCAGTTAGCCGCATTAAAGCTAATCTGCTATTTAGTTAATGGTTACTGGGTCGCCTTAAAGGGATCTTTAAAGTACATCTTCGGTTTACAAAAAAAGAATTGGACTAAAATATAGGTAATATTATGAAACACAATAGCTTTGTTCACCCAAGCATTAAACTGCTTAAAAGAGCCATGGATTTAACCTTTGCCATCACATGCTTATTATTAACACTGCCCTTATTTGGGGTGATAGCCCTGATGATAAAGTTATCTTCACCCGGAGCTATATTCTATTGTCAGTTAAGAGTAGGAAAAATGAAAGCGGGCAAGGTGAAGCATTTCAACATGATAAAATTTCGCACTATGGTTAATAATGCCGAGGCGAGTTCAGGTGCTGTTTGGGCAACAAGTAACGATAGTCGACTGACTTCTTTCGGTAGGCTACTTAGAAAAACCCGGCTTGATGAACTGCCGCAATTTATTAATGTCATTAAAGGTGAAATGTCACTTATCGGACCTCGACCAGAAAGACCTGAAATAGTAATAAAACTAGAAAAAGCTATCCCGTTTTATTCTGAGCGTATTTACGATATGACGCCCGGCATTACTGGCTTAGCACAAGTGTACCAAGGTTATGATACTTGCATTGACGATGTTAAAGCTAAAATAGCTTATGACTTTGCATACTCGCTATCACTTACTAAACTAGATAGATGGTTGTTAATGGATTTAAAAATTATTTTTAAAACGATAATTATTATGGTGTTAGGTCGCGGGCAGTAATATCACTTTCATACTGTTTTTGACCTTGTTGTGCACTGATAAAATAAATAAGGGCAAGACAGTCGATTAAGTAATAATTTAGCGAAGCGGATATAACACCACATGCGATTGAGGGATAAGATTAAGCCTATGACTAAGATTAATGTGACTTGTATTGGTGGCGGCCACGGTTTAGGGCGTCTGTTAGAAGCTATCAATGATTTTGACTTTGTTAGTCTAACTGGCATTGTCAGTACCACAGATAATGGTGGTTCTACTGGCCGCTTAAGGGAGAGCTGCGATACAATTTCTTGGGGGGATATTCGCTATTGTTTATCAAAATTATCTAAAGCGGCATCAACTAAATCACTGTTATTAGAATACCGCTTCGATAAACTAGGCGACCTATCCGGACACAGCTTAGGAAATTTAATGTTTTGCGCTGTGGATTCTATTTGTATCAGACCTACCGAAACTGTGCAGGTGATGCGGGAATACTTAGGCATTAAAGCCAACATTTTACCTATGTCTGATATGGTAACTCATCTAGTTAGCCATTGTGCTGATCATTGCTATGTCGGTGAAGTTGCGGTTGATGATCACGTAAACCAAGGCATTAACACATTGGCTTTAACACCAAGAGTTAAACCGAGTGAAGAAGTTTTACATACCTTAGAAAATACCGATATCCTATTTCTTGGTCCAGGCAGCTTTTATACCAGTACCCTACCTAGCCTATTAATGGATGCTGTGATTGATGTTATTAATCACAACACTAAACTAAAGATTTATTTCATTACCAATGTACAAGACGAATTTAATAACCAATACGACCAAACACATTACCAACTTGGCTTCATGAGGAAACTTGGCTTAACAAAAACGGTGCATTCTTTAATACCTCGCCATCGCGTTTCTCATTTTACCGACTTATGTGAACCTTACACCATCGCTGATCTTCCTGCAGATACTAGCGGGAGGCATCAACAGCCCTTTTATCGAGATCAGTTACTCGAATTAATTAAGCCATACTAAAGCAAAAAAAACTAGCCGAACAAACTAGCCGAGCTAGCTCATTTTATGCTTAGCTGAAACGCGCTAGTAATAAAACTGACTACACCTAGCTATTATGCGTATTTCCCCAGCATTTTTTAAACTTGTCACTGGCATTTTTCACTACAAAATTATCATTCGCAATTTGCATTCTATTTTGCCTTCCTGTTAAGTTACACGGTTCCCACCACAACTAGTCAGTTGATAAATATGAATATTTTTATTGGCTCGATCATTGCTCAACTAACTGTATATTAACTTAAATGGTGGATCTGTTATGTTAAATGAAACTTATAAAATAAATAACGATTTTATTATTAAACTCCACGGTGATTTTGATGCAGATACAGTAAGAGACATGAAAGAGGATATAGAAATGTACAGTACACTGAGTACAAATATCATCTTCGATCTCGATCAGGTCGTTTTTATCGACTCATCAGGCATTGGCGCAATCGTTTTTTTATATAAAAGAATGGTGGCTAAAGGCTTTAGTGTCTCCGTCATGGGTTTAACACAGCAACCGTTAGAGCTATTTCAAATGCTGTTTCTAGATAAAACCATAGACTGTTACCCCACTATCGACTGTTACTTAGAAGCGTCATCTAACTTGCAAGTTGCCAGCTAATGGTTATCCAGTCTGTGTTGTTATCACTATGCACTGCCATAGCTTTATCTAGTTGTAGTGCAACCAAAACAACAGATTACCACAACAACTTACTTGCTAGTGTTGAAACATCGAGAGGTTTAGACAAAATTCATATGCGAGTTTATATTGCCAGCGCAGCATCCCAACTCTTGTTACTGGAGCAACAAGAAGCTAAACCCTGTATTTCCGGTCAGTTAACTATTGCACACACATATTTAGCGCGAGCAAACGCAGAACATAATGCCGGCATGGAAAAAGATGCTTTTATAACATTGCTGCAACTAGACCGGCAAGTTCGTAAAATTCACTGTATAAATCAATACATAAATGGTCAATTAGGTTGTGGCTATACCAACAAAAAAATAATACTTAAGCGTTGGTATGATGAGGGAGATTTTAATCAATGTGAAAACCCCGTACTTGCGAAATCAGAACCTAAATCGAAAGAGACTAGTGAAGAAAAGCACATACTAATTACTGAAGCATTGCATGATTTTAATCAAGACCAAATAAAACCCATATATCATCATTCACTCAATAAACTGATTGAATTAATTAAGCGTTACCCAAACTCCACATTGCTCATTAGTGGCCATACAGACACGATAGGCAGCAGTGAATATAACAGTCAACTAAGTAAAAGAAGAGCGCAAAACGTAGCAAAGTACTTTACCGATAAAGGCATTAACCCCTCAAAAATCATTATAAAAAACAAGGGTGAAGAAAACATCAGGGAAGTTGAGAAAAGTGATGCTGCAAGAGTTTTTAATCGCTATACATCGATCACCTTATCTTTAGATACCCACGGAAAAAGTAACATATAGGGAATTGACCATGTTTAAATTACTAATAGCAATGCTGAGCTGTATATTTGTTATGAGCCATGTTCAAGCAGCAGAAATTATCATCCGCCCTGGTGATGTACTACAAATTGAAATCCCCGGTGAAGTCGAGTTTGAAAACAGTTTTCAAGTAAAACGCGATGGTACGCTCAATTTACCTGAAGTAGGTAAAGTGTCCATTGCCGGTAAAACGCTAGCGCAAGCAGATGACTATCTAGCCAAACGCTTAGGCCAAGAATATCGGGCCATCAATAATTTTAAAATTTATTTAATTGAAAGGCGCGTACCTATTCAAGTGTTAGGTTTTGTTAACGTCCCTGGCATGGTCGATTTACCCCAAGACGGCAACATACAAATGGCGCTACAAAAAGCCGGTGGTGCAAGTTCCGGCGCCCAACTAGATAGAATACAGTTAAATCGTCAAGGACAAATCACAACCTTTGATTATAAAAAATATTTAGACACAGGGGATTTTTCAATTTTACCTAAAATTGAACCCTTAGATGTCATCTTTGTACCGGCCTCCCCTTTAATTGGCAATGTGCAAATGGATTTCGATGCGGCAACCTTATCGGCAAGTGGTGATGGCTCTGAGTCCGAAACAGCGATTAAAGTCTTTGGTGAAGTTATTAAACCCGGGGTATTTTCTTTTAAGCAAGGTAATACCGTGGTCGATATGCTAATGAGAGCAGGTGGCGTAACACGCTATGCTGGCGTTGAACACATTCGCGTGATTAACAACGGCACTCCGCAACTTTTTGATCTAAAAACCTATTTAGATACCGGCGATTCTTCTCATATGCCAGAAATCACCCCCGGCTCAACCTTGTTTATTCCCATCCAGGAAGAAGAAGTAAAAAGTGGTTTACGCACTATTTATGTTATGGGTGAGGTTTTTAAGCCCGGTGCATATGAAGCGCCTGCAGGTAGTAAATTTTTTGATATATTAGCGAATGCCGGTGGCCCAACACGCTTTGCCGAGTCGAGAAAAATTAGAATTATTCGCACCACAGGGAAAGTTGATGCTTTTGACCTACAAGCTTATACCGAGGGTTTAACGCAAATAACTATCCCGACAGTATCGCCAGGAGATGCCATTTTTGTCCCTGAAAAAACTGACATGAATGAAAAATCTTGGCTTAAAATAACACCGGACAGCGCGATTAGAATCATGGGTGCGGTGAAAAAGCCTGGCCGATATGAATGGGGCAATGAAATGAGCTTTCTTGATATTCTGGCCCATGCCGGTGGGCCCACTCAAGATGCTGACATGTCTCAAGTAAGAGTCATTAAAAAAGGTCAGAGCAAGCGCATGGAGCCCTTCGATTTAGATAGCTTCATCACCGAAGGCGGCGACTTCGCTTTATTACCTAAAGTATCAGCAGGCGACACTATTATTATCAGTGAGCGACCACGTGATGTTATCGATAATAAAGCGCGCTGGTTACGCCAATCACAAGAGTCATCCATTTATGTCTTTGGTCAAGTAGGCCAGCCGGGGCGATATGCTTTTAATAATAAATTACACTTTTTAGATATCCTTTCAGCTGCTGATGGACCAAATCAGCATGCGGATATCCATAATATAAAAATTATGCACCGTAATAATTTAAAAAGCAAAGTAAGCACTCTGGATTTAGGTTTGTATTTTGAAACTGGCGATGAGACCTTATTGCCTAGAGTTAAATCTGGCGACACTATTTATGTCCCTGAAAGAAACAAACCATGGCTCGACAATAAAAAAGAACAAACAGTTCGAATTATAGGCGCAGTAGAAAAACCAGGACGTTACAAGTTCAGTTCAAACATGACAATTTTAGATATTTTGGCTGAATCCGGCGGCCCCACCCAAACAGCTGATTTAGAAAATATTATGGTGGTGAATATTTCTAGAAGCCAGTCAGAGGAAAATGTCAGCCACGTTTTTGATTTAGAAAAATTTATTGAACACCCAGATTTCACCACCTTGCCTCTGGTACGTGTTGGTGACACCATTTTTGTACCTGACGTATCCCAAAGTAATTGGAATGTTTTTATGGATAATGTCAAAGACATGCTGAGTATAGTATCGATTGTTGCCATTGTTGGAGGGTTATAATATGCAAGAATTACCAGTTCATTATGCAGAAGTTGAAGCCATTTATAATCAAACCATTGGCTCTGGTTATAAAACATTAGCAATTACTTCCGCTAAAGCGGGAGAAGGAAAAAGCACTATTGCGCAAGCGATTGTTGAACGAGCGCAGATTGTTGGTAAAAAGGTTTTATTGGTTGAAATGAATACCTTTAACCCTGTTTTATCTGAGCAGCTAAGAAGAACAATGACTGACCTGCCAACTGAAAACGCCATCATCACCGTTGAAAATAAAGGTTATAGCTTACTGCCCGCGCCGAAAAACATTCGTGATGTATTACAATACCGAGAAAGTAATTTATTACTTGCCTCAATCAAAGAATGGCTAGTTAATTTTGATTGTATTATCTTTGATACCTCAGCATTAACATCACTAAACCAAAGCAACATACCTGCTGAGATCATTTGTGAAGTGTGTGAAGGCGCGGTTCTGGTGATTGAAGCTGGAGCAACGCCAGCAAACTTGATACAAGAAAGTATTGAAAAACTGAAAGTAAAAAAGGTTAATTTAATCGGCTCGATATTAAATGATAAAACTAACCCATCGCTATTAACTGAATTACAAAGAGAAAGCCATCGTCTTAATCGACTATGCCCTGAGTTAATGGCTAAGCTAAGAAAGAAATTAGCCAGTATTGTTTTACTCAACATTTCGGTTTAGCAGACAATACCCCTACATTATTCATTAAAATCAAGCTGAGTTTTTATCGCATAATGATCTGACCAGTTAAACTTGTTCATCCGTTGTCGAGCACAAATTCTTGCTGGCTTTGACACCCATAAATGGTCAAGGGCTAAAGCAAAGAAAGGAGAAATATAACGCTTATTCGGCCATGAATTGACAAATTTTGTATTCATACCCTGCCTTAAAGTATTTATTCTATTTGAATGTGTAGAAAGGTTTAAATCACCTATCACTAATGAGTGTTTTCCGGTTGATTTTTTAAGCGCGTCTTTAAGTTGGTACAAGGTTTTATTTCGAATTTGCCAAAGCGCATCATTACGTGGTGAAGGTGGGTGTAAGCTGTGCAAACTGAGAGTAGTAAAAGGTAGTTGCCATCGACTCGATATTAAAAATGAACGGTGGCCATTTTTATAATAGTTAATATTAGTAAAGGCATAACGACTAAACAGTAGCTGGTCACTAAAAACTTGCTGACGATGACTTTCTCCCCGAATAAAATAAGGATAATGAGGACTTAAGTGTTCAATCAATTGCAGCTTTGACTGCTGACTGACGCCTTGTAAGGCAATTAAATGATATTTCTCTGCAATGAGGTGCTCTATTAAGGGCATTAACTCGTCGTCCGCTGCATGGTACTTAATGTTGAATTGAAAAATAGTAATACGGTCAACACAGGTATTATTATTGAATATTACGCTATGACTTAATGTGACCAAATTATTTAAGCAAAGTGCTAAAATAAAATTAGCCAACAAATAAATAAAGCACTGTTGAAAAGAAATAAAATAGATAAGCGCCAACATCAATACTAAATAAATAAGCAAGATAGTAAAGGGTGTTGAAGCCGCATTTTCAAGCCACCAAGGAGAGTGAGCCTGCCGCATTAAATACCAAATCAGGCTAGGTAACAATATAAGTATGGAGGTAATCACTAGCCTTGTTTCTATCAATATATCCTTACTCCTTTAAGTCACTTTACTTTTCATCTTTAAATTTTAGCTCAAAATAAATAGCTTTACTCAATAGCTCTGTAACAAATCAATTAACCCAGCTAGCTCAAACAGCTCAAAGATCAAAGAGTGGATAAGTGGATTAGTAGTTTGCTTTGCAAAGAAAAAACCAAAATGCATATTGCGATTAATTATGCGCTATAACTCAGTCAGAGTCTTAGTAAAGCCGTATTTTAAACTGGCTTACTTTATGCAGATTCAAGATATAATACCTTTGATAATAGGTTTTCCATGACAACAGATAATCTAAACATAGCGTTACTGCTCGATAGTAAAGATTATGGTGGCATAGAAACTCATGTTGCTAACCTTGCCAAAGGTCTGCATAAATCAGGTCATAGTGTACAAATTATTTTATTGAACAACTATGGTGAGCACCCCGTTTTTGAATCTGAGCAATTCCTTCGCTCAATACTGATAAAATTAGACGGTGGTCTTAAATCAGTCTTTACCTTTTTAAAAAAGTCAAATATTAATCTAGTGCACACCCATGGCTATAAAGCTGGGATTATTGGTAGAATCAGCTGTAAATTAACCAACAAAGCGGTCGTTTCTACCTTTCATTCAGGCGAGAAAGGCAATATTAAAATTAGGCTATATTCATGGCTTGACCGTATAACGGCTCATTTCTCCCCCTGTATTTGTGTATCTGAACAAATCAAAAAATCAGTCAACTTAAGCGCCGACGTGATCCAAAATTTTGTTGAGCTGCCGACTCAGTCATTAACAACAACTACGCCAGCAACGAAAATAGCGTTTGTCGGTCGCTTAAGTTTTGAGAAAGGTCCTGATGTATTTCTTCGTCTTGCCAAGCAATTACCCCAGTACAGTTTTTCAATCTATGGCGATGGCCCCATGTCTGAGGAGATAAGCGCTACTGCGTCTGACAACGTGGAAATGGCGGGGCAAGTAACATCTATGCTGCCACACTGGCCAAAGATAAACCTGTTATGTATTACCAGTAGAGAAGAAGGTTTGCCGCTCGTTGCCATTGAAGCACTTGTGCGGGGAATTCCTGTTATTAGTTTTGATATTGGTGGCATCTCATCCGTGGTAATCAATGATCTTAGTGGCTGGTTAATAGCACCATTTAATGAAGCTGCCTTTATTGAGTCCATCAAACAGGGTCAGACATTATCAAGAACACAACGAAGTAAAATGTCCTTATTTGGCTATTTACATATTAGAAATAATTTTTCTTGTAACGCGGTTATTCCTCAGATTTTCAATGTTTACCGCAAAGCGTTAATAGGGGCGTCACATGTTAAATAGTCGATATAAAAGCCTATTAAACCAATCGGCACTTTATGGCCTCAGTATTTTTCTTATGAAAGGTATTGCTTTAATTATGCTGCCTATTTATACCAGTTATCTAACACCAGCAGATTATGGCCGCCTAGAGGTGCTGGTGATATTTTCTAATATCGCCTGTATTGTTTTAGGTTTTGGTTTGGTTGAAGCATTATATCGTTTTGTCGGTTTAGCGGATGGCATAGAAAAAAAGCAACGTCATGCGGCAGAATGTTTATTAGTGGCCGGCATCATTGGTATTATTTCATATACAACTTTCCATTTTTATGCCAAAGATTTACTGCCTTATTTACCGGGAAAAATCAGCGAAAATGAACTCTATTTACTCGGCATAGCACTTTCTGTAGAAGGCTTAATTAATATTCCATTAACTTGGTTACGGATCACTGAACGAGCAGGATTATTTTTCGTCATTACGATGTTGAAAGTATTGTTGCAGGTTTCACTGACTTTTTATTGGTTGATTAATGGCTGGGGTATCACCAGCATTTTAGCCGCTGGGGCGGTGTCCTCAGTCGTTGTTGCAATTATTTTATGTATTATTCAATTAAAAGAAACCCCCATCAGCTTCTCAATAAAACACCTTAAAAGCATAATATATTATGCTGGACCCATTTTTATTGGTGGTGCAGCTACTTTTACCTTGTCGGGCATGGACAGGTGGTTACTGGCCGAACATTTTGGTGCCACAGAAATTGCTGCCTATGCCATAGCAATCAAGTTCGCCTTAGTCCCTACCCTACTTATTCAGCCTTTTACTTTATGGTGGTTTCCTAAGCGGTTTTCGGTGCTTAAAGAGCATGATGGTAAAAATATAAATGCACACTTTGCTGTACTCGGTGCCATTATTTCCGTACTTATGTGTGGTGGCCTTGGCCTATTAGGACCGTTATTAATTCAAACTTTAACACCTGTAGATTACCACTCAGCTATTGGAATTTTACCTTGGCTACTGCTTTGCACCTTGTTAAAGATGTTATCCGATTTGTTAAACCTTGGTTGTTTCGTTGAAAAAAACTCTCAGCTACAAATGAACATTAACCTAGTGGCCTGTGGCTTTGGTGGGCTTTTATTGATCGTCTTGGTGCCACTATTTATGGTGGCAGGAGCTCTAGCAGCACTCATTATTGCTAATGCCATACGTATGGGACTTTTCTATTACTTCAGTCAAAAGAAAGTCTACCTGCCCTACAAGTTTGGTTATTTATATCCGGCAATCAGCGCCGCAATTGTCGCCACCTGGTTTGGGCAAATTAGCTAAGGCAGCTTATGACTTATTCTCCTTTAAGTATGGTGCTTATGTTAATGCTAACAACATTCGCGCTATACTTTTTCCCACACCCAATAATCCTCATTATGATAGGGTTAATTCCCTTTGCCCTATGGGGTATGGTCAACTTCTCATTTTATATTGTTTTAAGCTTTGTCATCTTTTCATTTTTCCGCATCCATGAAGTTTTTCCTTTTTTAGAGCCACTAAAATTGCCTTTATTACTGGCGTTAGCGGCACTATTTGTTGTTTTTTTACGTGCAACAATCAGTAAAAATCTTCACCCTTATTGGTGTCCGCAATTTACCTTATTAATACTCTTCTTTTTACTGATAACACTTGCGATTCCCTTTGCCAGCAACGTCGGTGTGGCGACAAATGCTTGGACCGGGGTTTACAGCAAAATTATATTAATGACCTTTGTTATTGCCTGGATGATGCGACACGAAAGCCACTTTATCACCGCCAGTCGGGTATTTATTTTTGCTGGCGCCTGTGTTGGTCTGGTTGCCATATCAAACAAGCTTAATGGTATTGGTTTAGTTGAAGGCACTCGGGTCACTATAGGCCGAGACGTAGGCTCTTTACTTGGCGACCCAAATGATTTGGCCTTGGTACTTTTGTACCCCATGGCCTTCGCTATAGCTACTTTTCTAGAGAAATCACTTTCAAGGTTTGAACGACTCTTTAGTTTTAGTACTTTTTGTATTTTATTTTATGCCCTACTAGCCACTCAAAGCAGGGGTGGCTTGTTGGGTTTTTTAGCGGTAGCAAGCATATTCGCCTATAACCGCATTCGATCCAAAGTTTTATTATTTTCAGGGGCAGCGTTTTCTCTAATAATTTTATTTGTTGTTGCCGGCATCAGCAAAAGATCATCAGGCGGCGCTGCAGAAGCAGGCATAGATGAATCAGCAATGGGGAGACTATATGCCTGGGAGGCCGCTTGGAATATGGCACTAGATAACCCCATTTTCGGCGTAGGCATTAGTAATTTTTATTACAATTACTTTTTTTATAGCACCCATTGGGATGGATTAAACCATGCCGTACATTCCACCTGGTTTGGTGTACTGGCTGAATCTGGTTTTGTTGGTTTTATGCTGTTCGTTGCGCTAATTGTCAGCACATTATTGATGTCTTTAAAAATGCTGAAAACAATCAAGGTTGAACATCATACTCCAGGCATACGAGTCGCCTTGAATGCTGCGCCAGCAGGAATTATTGGTTTTATCGTTTCTGGAACATTTTTAACGCAAGGATTTCTTTGGCCAATCTATTTGCAAGTGGCTTTAGTTATCGCTTTAAACAGGTATCTTTACTACACAAATGACTCGATAAAATCCTAAAAAACAAACTGCAATGTGTAGCAAACTAGAGGAAGTGAATATGTCTGATACTATCGCACAAGGTAAAGGGGTTAAGCCGCAGGTTTTATATGTTCATTACGGTGATAACTGGCTCAGAGGCAGTGAAATAGTTTTATTAGACTTACTTAAATCTGCTAAAGACAACCATTACGCCCCAGTACTTTGGTGTAATAGTGAAGTACTAGCAAAAAAAGCAACCGATTTAGGTGTGGAAGTCATCATTGATAACTTCGTTTGCCTTGCTTACTGGACCCTACCTCGATGGAATTTCGGTCATTTTTTCAAATTACTTATTAAAGCTAAAAAATTAATAAAAGATTATAAAATTTCTTTAGTGCATTGTAACAATGGTGCCCCCTGCCAGTGGATGGTACCTATTTGTAAAATGACAGCTACGCCTTTATTGCTACATTTGCATGCACGCTATATGTATAGAGACAGATTAACATTATTGTTTCATGGCGCTGATAGCATTATCGGTGTTAGCCAGTCAGTCACCAAACTCTTCAAAGACAATGAATTTAACACTCAACAGGTGAGTACTATCTATAACGGTATTGAGCCACAGCGAGTGCATTGTTCTTCGCCTCGAGATATTAGAGCTGAACTATCAGCCAAAAAAAATGACTTTGTTATATTATATATGGGTTCATTAATCCCTAGAAAGTCAGTGTCTCAATTACTGTATGCTGTTGAGAAATTAAAAAATAATTATCAAATAAAACTTGCCATTGTTGGCTCAGGCAGTGAAGCAGCCAAATTAACTCATTTGGTTGCTCAATTGGCCTTAACTCATCACGTTAAATTTTTTGCCGCGAGCGATAAAGTGGCAGAAATATACTCTAGTAATGCCGATTGTTTCATTTCTGTGCCAAGCGAAGAGGTTTTTGGTTTAACGCTGGCCGAGGCAAGTATTGCCAAGTTACCCATCATTACCAGTAATATCCCTGGCATTAATGAAATATATACCGACCAGGAAAATGCCTTATTAATCTCACCAAACAATATTGACCAGCTCGTTAGCGCAATAAAGACCTTAATTGAAAAACCATGTTTAACAAAGAAGCTCGCTGAAAATGCACACAAACATATAGTAAAAACATTCTCGGTAAAGCGACAGTTTATTGCTTTCAACCTTGCTTATCAAAGCTTGTTGCTGGCGGAAAACCAGCTCAGTGTTAGCCTAGTGCTTAACTCACACGCTAAAATATTATTAACAGCCTGTTTAAGCAAAGTCTTCACTAAGGTAATGACTAAAGTTATGGCTACCCCCTTAACTAACGCCTTAGCGAACTCCTTAACCAAAGGCTATAAGCACTTGCTGTTGAAGTTTTCATGGGGGAAAAGTCATGACTAAACGTGTATTAATTTATGATCCTGTGCCTTTTAAGGGCGGCTCAAAAACAGTGATGAAAACAATCATCGCTGAATTACCTAGCAGTATTGAGGTATGGGTAATTTCAAATGACAAAGACTCATGGTGTGACGACTGCGACGTTAATGTGCACTTCGTGCCCTTGTTTTCTCCTCGTTACCTGCAAAATAAAACCACCGGTATACTTTACTTTATCGAGCACTTTATTTATTTAGTCTCTTTGTTAGTTAATATGATAAAACTTAAAAGATTTAGCAAAATAATCGGCTTTTCCGGGCCGTGTGTTGATTTTTCTTTATACCTACTCACTTCAATAATTAACATAGACATTATTCAGCTTATTCAAGGTAATATTACTGACTCTAGAGTTTCATCTTTCGGTTTAAGACGAGCCAAGCAAGTGTTTTATTTACCCTCCACTCATACCTCAATTTTACGCGCCTTAAAATGCCATAGTCATAATGAAAACATAGCAGACCATAAATTTATGACTTTTGTTAATGGTATTAACTGCTCAACTATAAAAGTAAAAGAACCTAGTAATAAAAATAACGATAAAGTAGGTTTTTTATGGGCCGCCTCTCTATTAAAATGGAAGCGAGTAGAACTGTTTATCGCTGCAATGGTCAAGCTAAATAGTAGCTATAAAGACCTAGATAAATTTTTTGCCAGTGTTTGCTATATTGAGCCAAAAACTGATGCTTATATAGAGGTAGCTAACCTTGATAAGGCTGATAATATTTACTGGTATTCGGACCCTAATAATCTAAATGATATTAGGGCAAGTTCATCCGTGTTTATCTCTACTGCAGAAGGTGAACCTTTTGGCCTGTCAATTTTAGAATCAATGGCTGCAGGACTCGCCATCGTAATTCCCGCTGATAATGCTTACTGGGATCAACACCTAACGGACGGATTCGATTGTGTAAAATATGATCCTAATAAGTTGGAAAGTTTAGTGAGCGCTTTAACTCGACTAGTCAATGAACCCAATTTTTTATTAAAAATTTCTCAACAAGCTAAACTTTCCGCGCAACAATATTGCCATTTACGTTGCTATTCTCATATTCTCAAATGCATTCCTAATTAGCAAAATCGTCTTTGCAAAATGCAAAGTAAAAAGATGAATACCTATCAAGTTTTTGAATTTATTGGTTATATATTTATGGTCTGATAACTGCATCCCACTAAAATAAGCTAATAATATAAAGAGGTAATTATTATGTGTGGGATTATTGGAGCAGTAGCAAAATCAGCAATAACACCGGTATTAGAGGGTTTAGCCAGACTTGAATATCGCGGTTATGACTCTTCGGGTATTTCAATATTAGCGAATAATGAAATTAAAACGATAAAAGCACAAGGTACACTGAGCAACCTAAAGCAAAGACTCTTAAGGCAAGCGCTAGAGGGTGACTGTTGCATAGGTCATACCCGCTGGGCAACACACGGCAGAGCTAATGTAACCAACGCACATCCTCATCAATGTGGCCAAGTCTCTGTGGTCCACAATGGCATTATCGAAAACTACCTACAGCTAAAGCAAAAATTAATTCAATGGGGTCATCACTTTAATAGTTCAACTGACAGTGAAGTGATCCCTCATTTAATCAATCACTATCTGTCTCAACAAATGACTCAGGAACAGGCGATTAAGAAAGCTATCGCCCAGCTAAAGGGCAGCTATGCCTTGGGAGTGTTAATTAATGGCACCAGCAATAACCTCTATGCGATTAAGCAAGGCAGTCCGTTAGTGATATCACAAGGGAGTGAGGGAGCTTATATGGCTTCAGATGCCATGGCTTTAGGCGCTGATAGTGGCAAAATCTATTACCCTAAAGATAATGAATTAATAAAGTTAAACAGCCATGAAATAACCTTATGTGGTGACGCTAACAAAAATGAAATTAATTATATCAATAACAAGCACTGCGCTAAGTTAGTATCAAAAGGAGAACGTAGCTCTTTCATGGAAAAAGAAATCTTTGAACAAGTAGATCTGCTCAAAAGACTGTCGGTTATTAATCGCACTAACGAATACTCAATAATTAATTTTAATGACTTAACTAAGATCACCATTATTGCTTGTGGCACCTCATATTATGCCGCTTCAGTAGCAAAAACTTGGTTTGAGAAATACGCCAACATCTTAGTTGAAATAGATATAGCCTCAGAATATCGTTATCGTTCACCTATTGTTACCAACAATGAATTAGCTATATTTGTCTCACAGTCCGGAGAGACCGCAGATACACTAGCAGCATTACGGTATGCGAAAAGTAAAAAAGCACAAACACTCGCCTTAGTAAATGTGGTTAACAGCAGCATAGCGCGAGAGGCAAACTTTACCTTTGAAATTTATGCGGGCCCTGAAATTGGTGTTGCTTCAACCAAAGCATTTAGCTGTCAGTTAGCAATATTTTATAAAATGGCCATGGAGGCGGCAAAACAAAGATCCTTTATAGAAAAGGCTGAGTTAACACAATTAGCACTGAACTTTGCCCAATTACCCGACATCATGGAGAAGGTATTACAGCGCTGTGCCGAAATGAAAGTGATGGCTAAAAAACTATGTAAGTATTCAAACATCCTTTTTCTCGGCCGTGGTGTACTCACCGCTATAGCACAAGAAGGTGCATTGAAACTAAAAGAAATTAGCTATATTCATGCCGAAGCTTATGCTGCTGGCGAATTAAAACATGGCCCAATTGCTTTACTTGATGAACACATGCCCGTACTGGTGATTGCGCCTAAAAACACCCTGACAGATAAATTACTGTCAAATATTAAAGAAGTACAAGCACGTAATGCGCCACTGTTTATTATTGGTGATACTTGTATTAAGGAGCATATCCACTTACAAGAAGATGAGTTCTTTGAACTGCCAGCAATACCGGAATCTATACTGCCGATAATAAGCGTTGTCCCCATGCAATTACTCGCACTATATAGTGCTCAGATGCTAGGGAAAAATGTTGACCAACCCAGAAATTTAGCTAAATCGGTGACAGTCGAATGAATACTTTTAACATAAACCACGCGAAGCAATGGGCTAAAACAAGTGATAGCTTTTTAGCTCAATTGATAAAAACACTATGGTTTAAAATTAAAGCCATAGAGATGCCGAACATCCCTTTTGTATTTAAGCTACTTTATTATGTTCACCTAATCATAAAACATGTGATTGCCGATATATTACGCATTATTTATTACACACCTTTGCTCAAATCACGACTTAAAAACAACCCTAAACAGCTGTACTTATATGGTGGCTTGCCCGTCATAATTGGCAGTTTAGACATTGTTATGGGAGATAAAGTCAGATTGGCCGCTATGACAACAATAAGTGGCCGTGCTGTCGGACAGTGTATTCCCCAGCTAATCATTGGTGATAATGTTGATATTAACTGGCGTACCTCTATATCGGTCGGTAAGACTATTACCATTGGCAATAATGTTCGTATGGCTGGTGATTGTTATTTAGCTGGCTATCCCGGACACCCAGTTAATGCCAAGTTGCGCGCTTTAGGTAAGCCCGATGAAGAAGCACAAGTCGGTGACATTACTTTAGAAGACGACGTTTGGTTAGCCACTGGGGTAAAAGTAATGTCAGGGGTAACAATAGGTCGTGGCACTATCGTAGCGGCAGGTAGCGTTGTTACCAAAGACTTGCCCAGTTTTGTCTTAGCGGCAGGTGTACCGGCAAAGGTGGTAAAAAAAATTGAGGATGAAAGTCATGAGTGTTTGTAGAGGAAACGCAATATTTTCAAGTTCTTCTGAGCCGGAAAGTAAAAACAGGCCGCTAATTGTTTTCGGCGAAGACTGGGGAGTGCATCCTAGTTCCACCCAACATATAGTGAAAATACTAGGAAAAAATAGACAGATAATTTGGCTTAATTCAATTGGTCTAAGAAAACCAAAGTTAACGAGGCATGATATGGTAAGACTGTTTAACAAAGTAAAGTCTTTCATTGTCAATCACCCAAAGAGCAAGAAAACTCAAGATAGTAATAGTAATGATAACTGTCAGTTCATCATCATTAACCCTTTAGTCATTCCCTGTGCCAATAGCTGGTTTTCTTTAAAGCTGAGCAAGGCCATTTTGAACTGGCAACTCAAGCTAGCCTGCGGGGGGCTTGAGTTAAAAGATGCCATTATTTGGGCCTCTCTACCTACCTCTGTTGATTATTTAGAACTCTTTGGCAAAGCCCCTTGTGTGTATTATTGCGGCGATGACTTTGCTAGCCTAGCCGGAGTTGATCACCAATTTGTATCACAAAAGGAGCGTGAGTTAATTGCAAGATCGCGTTATATTTTTACCGCCAGTGAAAAGCTGCTAGATAAATTCCCTACCGAGAAAGTTGTTAATATTCCTCATGGCGTCAACTTTTCACTGTTTAGTAAACCTGTCGAGACTACGCCTTTGGATTTACCACAGGGTAAACCTATCGCTGGCTTTTACGGCAGTATTTCAGCCTGGTTAGATCAAGATTTATTAGTGCAAACAATTAAAGCATTACCTCATTGGTATTTTGTCTTTATCGGTAAAGTTGACTGTAATGTCGATAAACTGCAACAATTTTCTAATGTCTATTTTCTTGGCGCTAAACCTCATGTTGACTTGCCTAAGTACATACAAAACTGGAATGTAGCTATCCTCCCCTTTATAAACAATAAGCAAATTCAAATGTGTAATCCGCTTAAGTTAAGAGAGTACATAGCTAGCGGCACACCAATAGTGACTACCGATTTCAATGCTTTAAATGGTTATCGAAAATATCTGCAAATATCGAACGCCAACAAGCCATTTTATCAGGCTATATTGCTAGCCAATGCCGAAATAACCACCGCGGTTAACTTTGACAAGCTTGATAATATAAGTGATTTACTCGTTATTACTCAAGTTAAGCAATCGAGAAAAGCATCGGTCATGGATGAATCATGGGAAAATAGAGCAACAACTGTCCAGCGTTACTTGGCTATGTGTTAGGTAAGAATGTACTAGAAAAACTAAGTAATTGTATTTCAATCAAGTAACATAAGCGGCAATCGATGGTCGAGCATTAAATATCTCATATTAAGGTGTCAGGTAACTACCTAACCTTTGATGCTCTTAAACAACTAGCCGGTGAAATTCCCCTTGCTGGTAATTAGATCGGTAAATACACCGAAAAACAACTGCCCTTGCCTAGTTCTGATTTGACAGTGATTTTACCTTCATGTTGCTCAATTATTTGATGACTAATAGAAAGCCCTAAACCAGTGCCCTCACCTATCGGTTTACTGGTATAAAAGGGGGTGAAAATTTGTGCTATATTTTCAGCTTCAATACCACTGCCGGTATCTTCAATCTCAATAACAATAGTGCTGCCTTCAACAAAGCTCCTAATATAAATATCGCCTTTATCTACTATAGCTTGTCCGGCATTTATCAATAAATTCATAAATACTTGATTTAACTTACCTGGAAAGCCATGTATTGGCGGTAACGGTTGCAAATCGACATGAAGTTTACAACAATACTTTAACTCATTGTGGACCATATTTAAGGTAGCAGTTAAACCTTCATTGATATCGATAAGTGCTTTATCGGGTTGATCGACACGGGCAAAAGTTTTTAAACTTTTTACTATTTCAGAAACACGATCAACACCGGAGATACTACTTTTAATTAACGGTGGCGAGTCTTTAAAAAGAAATTCTAGCTCATATTTTTTTGCTAATTTTTTGTGATTTTCTTTGTCTTCATCACTAACAAGGGTTTCGTTAAATTCATGATAATATTTTTCAATATCGGAGAAATAATCCTCTAATACTTCTAAGTTGCTGCGAATGAAACCAATCGGATTGTTTATTTCATGGGCAACACCTGCAGCGAGTACACCAATGCTGGCCATTTTTTCAGACTGTACTAGTTGAGACTCACTCTGCTTTAACTCTTCAATGGTATTGGATAGTTTTTCATAACTTTGTTTTAACGCTTGTTCACGTTTAGCTACTTCTTCACTCATATGGTTAAACTGCTTAAATAAATCGGAAAATTCCTTAAACCTTAAATCTTCTTGCAATGCTTGTGGTTCATTACCTTCTTCAAGGCTTGAGGTTAGCTGAGAAAGCGCAAGGATAGGTTTAACAAAATAACGATAACCAGAGAAATATGCCAGCAAGGTTGTTAAAACAATGGCAATAATAATAAGGCTGGCCAACTGGATAACTAATTGTGATAAGGCATTGTTCCTATATGCCTCATCAATGGTAAAGTCAAAACTCACTCCGGCATTCTGCCACGCTATGACTTGCTTAGTACCAAGGGATTTTTTACCAAAGGTTGCAATGGTTTGTCCCTCTTTAACCACTTCAATCATTAAACCATCGAGCACCTCAACATCGACTTGCCGGGCATTTATCTCTGCTAAGGGAATATTGGTCAGCAATACACCTTCGACCAGCTGGTTATATATAACGGGGACAGCTATACACCAATAGAATTTTCCTTGAATGCTGAGAACTTGAATTGAGCTCTCTATTTCCGCCGCTAAGAGAGCTTTTATCCAAGGAAATTTTTGGTATTTAATAGCAGATGACGACGTAGAGTGTAATATACTGCCTTCAAAATCCAATAAAGTCTCATCATACTTTTTACCTAATAAAGATAAGCCAGCCATGTAATCTTGTATCTTGCCAAGGTTACTTTTTGGTTGCATTAACGCTTGTACAAAAGTTGCTGCAGCCGCTTGCTCTTTCAATAAAATAGAGTGATGTTTAATAAATACTCGATAGTTATTGCTTAAGGTATTAATTTCCCTACTGGCAATTTTTTCGTATTCAGTATTCACTGACTCAACTACATGGTAAACCACTAAGCTGGTAATTATTACCGCTAGCGCTAAGCAACTAATAAAGACAAAGCGTGCTAAAGCAAAAGATACTGTGGTTTTAGTCATTTATATCACTCAGTTTATTCAATAATCTTACTCTCACTAAAATAGTTACTTTCTATTTAAGTAAAACCACCTCATTGCTTTTGTTAAATTTACCCATGGAGTAATCTGCAATAGTTAGCGCTTCATGAGCATTAGGGTTGTCCTTACTATAAGGAGTAAATGGCCTTTGATAGTTTTTTAACAACCCTTGCACGGGTTGCTCTAAACTCTCTAAAGCTTGGTGAATAAGCTGACTATCTTTGTTTTTATTACCTGTTAATTTAACTTGTTTGATAGCAGCAATCATAATTCTTGTTAAATCATAGGCGTGAATAAAGCCTGTTTGCGCATTTATATCTCGTTTGTTTTTGATGTCATTATTTGACTCAATGGCCAAGGCTAACACACGTTGAGCAAACATTGATAAATCATCATTGAGAAATGAAAAATTGGTTTGAATAAATTGCAGATCTACTTTTTCACGTTGAGTTGCTGAAACTTTTTCGGTGAAATCCCCGCCAGTTATGCCCCAGTGACTTCGAATAGGTAAACGAATGTCTTGTGGTAATTCAACCATGGCTTGAGTAAAAGTAGCGCCTTCTGCCGAATTCCCGACAAAAAAGATAACATCGGCACCGCTAGCTTTAATATCTCGCAGTAATACTTTGGCATGGTTTTTCCCTGCCCCCCAGTTAAACCAAGACAAACCTACGGGTTTAATTGCTGCATCTTTTAGCGCTTGTGTCATTGTTTTCTTATTTGAGCGACCCCAACCAGTATCCTCTAATAATAGGTAAGGTTTACTAAAGCCTTGTTCAAGTGCTTTTTGGCTAATAAAACTACCGGCATTACTATCGTCAATGGATAAACGAAATATCCAGTTTTCAGTTGAGGAGCTACGGGTTATTGGTCCTGCCGCCGCCCAGGGATCTAGCAGTAGAATTTTATTTTCATTAATAAAGTCTTTATTCGCTAATAAGGGTGGTGAGTGCAAACCTGAAAATACCACTAATGCTCGTTCATCGGCTAAGAAAGCCTCTAAATTTCGTTTACTTCTTAATGAGTTAGCTCGGTGATCTTTAGTAGCTACGTCAAATTTAATTCCCTGAAGTTGATGATCGACCTCTGCCAAGGCTGTATTGATACCTTGCTGTATTGATAAGCTCGATGCAGTCGCGCCACTAAAGTCAGCATCAAGGTAAATAGTGTATTTTTGCTGTGCTTGAACATTTGAAGGGTAAGTGCTGATAAAAATGAGGCAGGTACAAACTAAAAATCCAAAAACATATTTCATAAAAAACATAAACTATCCTTTTATTAATTAATGACATACTTGTCTTATTCATTATAGTTAAGTTATTACTTTAGCAGATTAATAACACTATCTTTTGAAATATATTTTTATAAATAGACGAATAAAAATTTCTGATGTCACTTCCTTCACCTTTGAGCATGTTTGATTAAACTAATGAGCTGTCACTATGCTGAAAACAGCTGACTTGCTAGCTGTCATGGCAAGGATTACAACTTTATCGAAAGTCTATTACTGGCTTATATTGAGTTTGAATACGAGTAAGTTTGGTGGCGTTGGTGAGCAGATAATAATACTAAGCATTAATGCCTTCGCGTATTAAATAGCTAAAATTATTATACTAACTTAGGTTTTTAATGATACGAATAATGTAAATGCAAAAATAGGTTTCGCGTTAGAAACGTTAAATAAGAAGTGGCTGAATAAAAGTTATATTCACATTTTCGGAAAGAGAAATAGATTAGTGATAATCTATCAAAAAAATGGTACCCGGAGCCGGACTTGAACCGGCACGCTTTTCGGCGAGGGATTTTAAATCCCTTGTGTCTACCAATTCCACCACCCGGGCACGATATCTATAAGATATGGGAAGAAATTTTATAGTAAATATTGGTACTTACTTTTACTTGGTTTTTTAATTTTGAGCAGCTAACGATACTTGCTCTTTGTAAAGTTAGCTGTGACATTCACGTTGACAACGTGGCATATATCAGCAAATTTACATTTAATTCAAAGATTTGGAGCGGCTAACGAGACTCGAACTCGTGACATTCACGTTGGCAACGTGATGCTCTACCAGCTGAGCTACAGCCGCTTAATTTAAAGTTTAACAATTACAAACTTCAGTAAAACAAATAACAAGATGATGTAATATCAACTTGGTGTTTCTCGCTTTACTTGCTGACTCCCTGTCAACAAAAACGCATTCTACATCTTAATATTTTCCAGTCAACTATTAAATTAACTTTTTATTCTAACTGCTTAAAAAGCGAGTTGTTTGTGCTATTTTTAACTAAAATCCTGTTGAAGTGGCTTTCTTTCAATCAATCTATTTAAAAAAGCTTACTGCCCTTTTAATTCAGGCCAAGCGGCTTTGAAATAACTAACCCCTGTAGTAACGGTTAATACGGTAGCAATGGAGTAAAAACCATATGAAAGGTAATTAATTACTTCATGAGGTAAGTAAAATAGAATCAATGGAATATCATAATCAGGTTGCCAAATAAGTCCCATAATACCGAGCATTTGCGCTGCAGTTTTATATTTACCCATATTAGATACGGCAATGACATCACGTTTGCCTATAGAAGACATAAATTCGCGTAAAGCACTAATAAATACTTCTCGCGCTATCATGATAATTGCGGCAATAGAAACTAGCCATGAACTATAATCTTGGGCAATCATCACCAAGGCAACAACTACCATGAGTTTATCGGCCACAGGGTCTATAAATGCACCAAAAGCAGAAGATTGATTAAGTTTACGAGCAAGGTAGCCATCTAAAATGTCACTAACGGCTGCCAACCAAAAAACGGCAAATGCGCCAAAGTTACTCCATGAAAGGGGTAAATAGAAAATTATCAAGAAAATAGGGATCAAGATGATCCGAAACAAGGTTATTTGGTTAGGTATTGTCCACATTTACTTTTCACTGCAAGTATTTTTCTTTAGTTTACACAAGTTGTTATAGCAGTGCTACGGCAGAGTTGGACAAGTTAAGGTAAAACTTTGATTATAGACTTACCAGACAAAAACAGGGGTGATTTTTCGAGGGCGTGTGAAAACGCTGCTAGCGTTTTGGCTTATCATTATTATTTTTCAGCCTTACTTATCATGTAAGGCATTATGAATTTTCTCTGCTAAGACATGACTTATACCTGGCACTTTGGCTAAAGCGGTAACATCGGCTTGCATAACTTCTTGTAAACCACCCAAAAATGTTAATAAGCTTTGACGCTTTTTCGCCCCTATACCTTCGATGGACTCTAAACGTGACTTTTTACTTACCTTTTGCCGCTTCGCTCTATGTCCTGTTATAGCAAAGCGGTGTGATTCATCACGAATATGTTGCACTAGATGTAACGCTGGTGAGGTAGCAGGTAGTGAGATCAACTGATGACTACCTGCCAAGATCAAGGTTTCTAAGCCTGGTTTTCTCGACTCCCCTTTAGCAACCCCTACTAATAGTGGCGTTTTTGTTAAAGCTAGTTGGTTAAAAAACTCTTCGGCTTTAGCCAACTGGCCTTTACCACCATCAATAAAGACAATATCAGGCAATTTCTCTAAGGCGCTATGCTCTTCAGGCCTGCTCGGCTTGACTTTTAACTTGCCATAGCGCTTATTTAAAGCAAAGGCCATGGCGGCATAGTCATCGCCTGGCGTAATGCCATGAACATTATAACGGCGATAATCTGTTTTGAGCGGACCATCTCTGTTAAAGACCACATTAGAGGCTATGGTTTGTTGTCCCATGGTATGACTGATATCAAAACATTCAATACGATGAATGCCATTTTCCAGCTCAAATACTTCATTCAAAGCCACGAAGCGTGCTTGCATAGATTCTTTATGGCTATTACGTGTAACTAGAGCCGTATGTGCATTAGTACCCGCGAGCCTTAAATACTGAGCTCGTTCACTGCGGGTATTCGATGAGATCTTAACTTCGTATTCTGCTTGTGCACTCAATAGTGCCGCAATCTCAGTTACTTGCTCAATAGACTCTTTAATGACAATTTCTTTAGGAATATTACCTTGTACTTTGCCATGACTTTGTGAGTCATTTGATAAATAATGTTGAGCAATAAAAGCTTGTAATATGTCACTGTCACTACTTTCACTCGGCACCGTTGGGAAATAACTTTTACTGCCTAAAATTTTATGCTGCCTGATGAAAAGTAGATGGATACACACCTGTGATTTATCGCGATATAAGCCAACCACATCAAGTTCGGCGATATGGCCGCTGACATGTTGTTGCTGCTGAACTTTCCTTAAAGTTACAATTTGGTCGCGATATTTTGCCGCAAGCTCAAAGTGCAGTTCATTGCTGGCTAATTCCATTTTTGTTACTAACTGCTCAATAACCCTAGAACTTTTTCCTTGTAAAAAAAGCTTGGCTAATTTAACTTGTTCTTGGTAATCATCAACAGAGATTTTATCAACACAAGGCGCTGAACATCGACCTAATTGGTGTTGTAAACAAGGCCTTGACCGTGCTCGATAGTAACTATCTTCACATTGCCTAATAGGAAATATTTTTTGCATTAAGCGCAAGCTTTCCCAAACAGCACCAACAGTGGGAAATGGGCCGAAATATTCACCTTTAACTTTTTTACCACCGCGGTGTAAACCAAGTTTTGGGTGCTTATGAGCAGTGATCAATAAATAAGGATATGACTTATCGTCTCGAAGAAGAATATTGTATTTAGGCTGATATTTTTTGATGTAGTTATTTTCAAGTATCAGCGCCTCACCTTCGGTATGAGTGACGGTGACTTCAATAGCGGCAATTTGTTTAACTAGGACCTGTGTTTTGACTGAGCCAACATCTTTACGAAAATAACTCGCTAGACGCTTTTTTAATTGCTTGGCTTTACCGACATAAATAACCACTTGCTGACTATTATACATGCGATAGACACCAGCTTGTTCGGTCACTACACGCAAAAAAGCCTCACTATCAAAAGTTGAGGCTTTCGGAGTTTGAACGAGTTGTTCATGAGCTAAATTGTCGGTATTCTTTTCGGACATTGAGATTAAGCTTCTTTTTACAGACCTATAGCTTTTCTGTTTTTAACATACCATGACGGATAGCTAGATGTGTTAATTCAACATCATTGCTGACAGCCAATTTCTCAAACATACGATATCGATAACTATTAATCGTTTTTGTACTCAGGTTTAGATGTTCTGAAATAGCAGGTACTTTATCACCACGGGTTATCATGATCATAATTTGTAGCTCGCGATCAGATAAGGCATTAAAAGGGTTTTCGTCAACCGAGTTAAATTGGCTTAATGCCATCTTTTGCGCAATAGCAGGAGGTAGATAGCGTTGACCACTATGAACGGCACGAATAGCATTTACCATTTCATCTGGGCCTGCGTCTTTTGTTAGATATCCTGCCGCGCCCATTTGCATCACTTTAGTGGGGAACGGGTCTTCAGTATGTGCTGTTAACACTATAATTTTAACGTCAGGAGCAAAACGCAATATTTTTTTTGTTGCTTCAAGACCACCCATGCCCGGCATATCCATATCCATGAGTAAAACATCAGGCTCTTTTTGTCGACAGAACTTAATTGCCTCTTCACCTGTTTCACATTCGCCGACAACATTTAATCCCTTAACGCTGGTTAAAATTTTACTAATACCGACACGAACAAGATGATGATCATCAACCAATAGAACATTTATCACGCAGAGCAACCTTAATTAACTTGTAGAGTAGCCAGAATATAGCGAAAGCGCTGACTATTCAATTGAATCTTACCGAATAATTATGTGATTAAATTTTATAGCTAGTTAAGACTGCACTATAATTTTATCAATAGCTTAGGCTGGTTTTAGAGTTTATTATTTTTCAGCCAGCTATTTAACAAACCTACTTGGCCATTTTTATAAGCGGCATAGGTTAATCGCACGGCATTGCTTAAAATAACACTATCAGACCAATTAGTTTGCTCACTGATTAACTGATAACAATGCTTAGCCTCTGGTGACATATAACCGCGCATTTCCTGCAAACCACGTTCTTTTTGCCGCTCACGGTAACGCTTTTGTTTTTCGGCATTACTCATAGCAACTTTCTTTAACGGTTGTGCACTCACTTGCTCAGATTCTTTCATGTTATTTCAATTTATTTTTAGCTATATAAACCTATAATCACGCATAACGACTGGAGAATCAAGAATCCCTGTTAATTTGATATAAGAGAAATTAATTATACTTTTTAACTGTTCGGAGTTGTTTAGTGTACAAGCGTACGCTAAAGTAGCCCCCTAAAATATATTATCGGATTTCAGCTTATTATGGCAATGCCACAACAAAACTCATACAGTAAAGAAGATTTAGTCAAAGCAGGTACAGGAGAATTATTTGGTGAAGGTAATTCACAGCTTCCTTCTGATAACATGCTGATGATGGACCGTATCATAACCATCACTGAAGAAGGTGGTGATCACGGTAAAGGTTACATAATAGCTGAATTAGATATCACTCCAGATCTATGGTTTTTTGATTGTCACTTTAAAGGTGATCCGGTAATGCCAGGTTGTTTAGGTCTAGATGCTATGTGGCAACTTGTTGGATTTTTCTTAGCTTGGACTGGTGGTCCAGGTAAAGGTCGTGCTTTAGGTGTGGGTGAAGTGAAGTTTACCGGTCAAATATTACCAACAGCTAAGAAAGTTACTTTTAAAATTGATTTTAAGCGTGTTATAAAACGTAAACTTTACATGGGCCTTGCTGACGGTACTGTAAGTGTTGACGGTCGTGAAATTTATACCGCAAAAGATCTTAAAGTAGGTTTATTTACTGATACCAGTAAGTTTTAGCCAAATTTTAGTGTAGAGGAAGTTAGCCTTAGTCATACGCTAATGATAATCTAACATGAGTAAAAATTAAAAAAAGCCCAGCAACTCGCTGGACTTTTTAACATATCAATTCATTTACTTTTATTCTGGTTGAACTGTTGTTGATAAAACAAGTAATTGTTTATTTAAACAGTCCCTGTTGTTTATCTTCTATGGCCTCTCGCCACCCGCCAAGCCATTGTGACTTAATTACATCATTTTGGTACGGGCAATGTTCCTTAGAACGACCAGATATACCTGCTTGGTAACCTCTTGTGTGTGCCCTGTCCTGGCGATCGCGTTTTTGCCGCTTCATCATAAATACACGCTCCTTGGTTATTCTTACTAGACATACCAATAACAGTTAAGATAAAATTGCTACAAGCAAAAATTACCTGCGCACTGATATTGCACAACTCCCCTAAGCATAGTTCAAAAAAGTCGAAATACAATGCGTTAAATAGATAAACTACAGAGATAAAAAAAGCACTGGTAAAGTGCTTTTTTTATCTTTTACAATGTCAATAATAAAGCTTCTCAGCTTAATTGGTAATAATTAGCGCTTAAACGTTCTCCGACGCAGTCCAAAGACTGCTAACAATGAAAACAACACCATTCCACCAAAACTCGCCCCTTGCCTTTCTACTTTCTCTTCAACATCACCACAGTCTTCAACTTCACCACCAGTAATAGGCTGAAGTAATACCGCGCGCACTACATCGATCATCACCGGGTTACCACTATCATCAAGTATTGGCTCACCTTTGGCGTCATAGCTTTCAGATTTAACTACGGCAGTAGCTGAAATCTGGCCAGCATCATTAATGTCATTGGCTTTTAGAATATTATACTTAGACTTACATGCTAATAGAGTATTGACATCAATTATCACCGGTGAGTCACTGGCGGTATCGTAAATAAAGCCCGCGG
>NZ_JABSOV010000240.1 GCF_013215345.1 Colwellia sp.
AGAGGATATTTACAGCCGTAAAGTCGTTGGTTGGGAAGTTCATCACAATGAAACAGGTGAGCAAGCAGCAGAGCTGCTAGAACGTAGTGTGTGGAAAGAAAAGTGTTCAAAAACAGAGTTAGTGTTGCACTCAGATAATGGTGCGCCCATGAAGAGTCTGACGATGCGGGCTAAGATGTACGATTTAGGTGTTGTGACCTCACGCAGTCGCCCAAGGGTGAGTAATGATAATCCTTACTCAGAATCACTGTTTAGAACGGTAAAGTATCATCCTCGTTGGCCTTCTGAAGGGTTTAAATCCTTAGATGAAGCACGTAAATGGGTAAAAGAGTTTGTTCATTGGTACAACAATGAGCATCGCCATAGCAGGATCAAGTTTGTAACGCCATGCCAAAGACACGATGGTCTTGATGTAGAAATACTTGCGAAACGAAAAATGCTGTATCAGAAAAAAGAAATGAGCATCCTGAACGATGGTCAAAAGATGAAAGGAACTGGCAGCCAATAGGCGCTGTGGAGTTAAATCCAGAGCAACACAAAGAGGCTGCTTAACAATTTAGGCGACAACTGTCTTGAAAAACACCGATACTTTTGGTGACACTCTTTTTAGTCTAGCGTAATTTGAAATAAATAGGCGTATATACTAATTTACAAAATAGCGAGTCTACTTTGTTCATAATACGGAAGAATAGTGTTTGATTCCAGCGGAAATAAGCAATAGAAACAGTAGTGTAACTGGAGTTTTTCGCAGCCGAAGACTGTGACATTATTCAAGGTTACTACTTCAGTAAACCCATAACAGCAGAGTAATTGTTCGCTTATTTACAAAACAAGGATAAGGTATTTGAACAATCATTCTAAAGTTATCATTTATATCTAGAAAAACAAGCAGCAAGCATATAGCCCTTACGGCTTAGATTACTTTATTCAAATAAACTTATTGTAAAAGCTTTCTTAACTCTTGTTATATTGCGATAAGGCGGAAGAAATTGTTATTGATTAAGTGACAGTGAACGGACAATAAGGCTGTATTAACGACCGTGAATTTATAACTTTGGTGGAATAGCGCCTAGGTATTTACTTATGACTGTCTTATCTTTCCCTTGGCTTTTGTATATGTGCAATTGTTTATTAAAGCGGTTTCGTAGTTGCGGATCATGAAAGCCAACATGGGCTTCAACTTCAGAAAATAATAGAGACTCATCTATTTCCCCAACAGAAAAATCCTTTGTCGGATTTTGCTTAAGATATTTTTGTAAATAATAATAAAAGATGTAGTAATCCAAAACCACAACGTCACACCTTGCTTTAATTAACATTTCGGGAAATTTTGACATGTCATGTAGCTCAATATAGCTATCGAGCTTTGATATTTTGACAAACTCTTCACCAAAATAACCTGCAGCTCCTTGAAATGTAATAACTCGTACACTGACCAAGTCTGCAATATTATTAAATTTGAAGTTGTTTTTATTTAAACTAAAGGCTATTGGGCGGTAGCTAATTATAGGGGCAGAAAAATACAACTTGGTGGTATCATTTTGAAAAAATGTTGGTAAAAATAAATCGGCTTGTTTATTCTCAACTTGACGCATGGTACGTTTTAATGGCGCAAAACCAACCTTAACGGTATGGCCCATTATTTGTAGAATCTCACGGGCAATATCTACGTCGATGCCGCTATTTGAGGCGGCAATCATGTGTGGCGGGCCATCATCAGTTAACATCAATAGTTTTTTTGCTATTAATGGCTTGGATAACATGGTGAGAATCAATAAGCTAACAAGGCTACTGAATTTGAAGGTGTTTTTGAGCATTTATTTTTAGTCTAAAAAGACGATAATTATGTTTACCTCTTGCTGCTAATTATAACACAGTCGCAAGTGAACGATTAGGAGTGCTAGCTGAATTTCAGCTACTGTGATTGATTTAGCCAAGCGGGCAGCAGGGCATTACCTTGCTACCCGCGGCTGATGTTTTAGGCAAGTGCCCAGTTTGCCGCGAAATACACACCGATATATCCGACGGTATAAGCGATAATCAAATAGAAAGCATTGCGTAAATAACTAATGAAATTCAATTCGTTAATTTTGCTCATGGCAATGATGCCAGCGGCTGAGCCGATGACTAAAATAGAACCACCAACACCTGTGGCATAAGTTAGCATTAACCACTCGGTTACTTTCATATCAACACCTGATTTTAATAACGCTGCGGTTAAGGGGACATTGTCAATTACCGATGACATAAAGCCAACTAAATAGTTAACGACCATGGCTGGTAAGTATTGATAGAGCTCAGTAAAGCCATTTAATACGCCAATTTGTTTTAAAATACCTACTAGAAGTAGTACA
>NZ_JABSOV010000241.1 GCF_013215345.1 Colwellia sp.
GATAAATTAGTTGAATACTTGGCTGCTAAATCTGATGTAAGCTATTATGCCTAAATGATGGATACTGCTGTTGACTAAGGTCTAAGGGGCAAGCATCCCATGCGCACCACTAGGTTTAAATAAAGAATTTAAAGGCCGATATGTTTGTATAGGCCTTTTTATGCCTGAATATATCCCATAGTATATTTTTTAATAGTATCTCTCGCCATGACACAAATTCTAGTGTTATTTTTAGGCTAAAGCCTGATGAAATTGACTAGGTATTTCAGACTTGTCTTTTGTAGAATAAATCTTGTACTATTGGCATTATTTACGGTAAATTGTCCGACGTTTTTTCCTGTCAAAGGGAGATAAAATGCGCTAACTGTGCCATATAGCATTGATATGACAATAAAGAATAAAAAATAAGCTTTAATTATATACAAATAAATTCCATTCTAAATTTATTTGCTCTATTATCAGGTTATATAATGAGCTAATTTAAAATGTTGCTATATGGTGAAATTTTAAATTAGTTGTTGTATATGCTAGTCGCTAAAGGCCTAAACATATAATGGATTTCTATGTTTAGGTTGGTCAGCACTAGTATTTTTTTGAGGTGCAATGTAAGCGCTTACATTTTAGGTTGAGGGAATAATAAAAACAAAGGTTTAAACGCTGTAAATTATATAATCAAGGAAGTATTAAAATGAAGTTAATAATAATTAAAAAAAGTGTTTTTGCAGTACTCTGTGCTGCTAGTTTAAACGCAGCAGCCGCTGATTGTAGCTATACGATAGGCAATGAATGGGCAACTGGGTTTGTTGGTTCAATTACTATCACCAATACCGAAAGCAGCGTTATTGATGCTTGGCAGGTTGGTTGGAGTTATAGCGATGGCTCTTCTGTTGTTTCGTCTTGGACTGCTACAGTCTCTGGTAACAACCCTTACCAAGCCGAAGGTTTAGTTTGGAATAGTCAAATACAACCCGGAAATAGTGTTTCTTTTGGTTTGCAAGGACTCAAAGGAACTGAAGGCAGCGCAGCTGAAACACCAGAAATTAGCGGTAGTGTATGTAGCGGCGGTGTAAATACTGCGCCAACTGCTGAATTTAGCGTAACTGACAATGTCGGTTTAGCCCGAACTTTCGACGCATCAAATTCAAGCGATGATCAAAACGACGAACTTACTTACAGCTGGTCTTTTGATGATGGAGCAAGTTATTCAACCGTTAATCCACAACATACCTTTGCAGCTGAAGGTACTTACATCGTAACGCTTACCGTTTCAGATGGCGAAGCTATTGATACGGCAGAGCAATCTATTGAAGTCACTGATATTCCAGCAAACGGAGTGCCAG
Source organism: Colwellia sp. (assembly GCF_013215345.1). Classification (GTDB taxonomy): domain Bacteria; phylum Pseudomonadota; class Gammaproteobacteria; order Enterobacterales; family Alteromonadaceae; genus Colwellia. The sequence continues at coordinate 1,341 of NZ_JABSOV010000241.1, forward strand.
TAGCAAACATGACTTTTTTTATAGATGGCCGCAATGTAACGTTTGATGGCTCGACTTCAAGCGATCCTGAAAATGAAAGCCTATCTTATAGCTGGAATTTTGGGGATGGCGCCACTCGTGAGGGGGTAAGCGCTAACCATAACTATGCAGTGAATGGTTTATATTCGGTCACATTAACTGTTTCTGATGGTTTAGACAGTGCCACAACCAGTGTAGATGTTACCGTGGAAGGAGATGCACCGGGTGTTACGCATGTGGCGAATCCATTTCTTGGCGCAGCTGCCTATGTAAACGCTGATTATGCAACATTGGTTGATGGTTCTATCGCTTTAGAAACCGATGTTGAGCTAAAGGAAAAAATGGCGAAATTAAAAATGCAGCCTACCGCAGTCTGGTTAGACCGCATTGATGCAATATATGGCGGTGATGTTAACAGTGGCCGTTTAAGTTTAGAGCAACATTTTGAACAGGCACTATTGCAACAACAAGATGGCGTACCTATGACGGTGAATATTGTTGTTTATAACTTACCTGATCGTGACTGTGCTGCACTTGCTTCTAATGGTACTTTACATGCCGATAAAAATGGCTTAGAAATTTATAAGCGTGATTATATTGATGTAATTGCTGATATAGCTTCAGACCCACGCTTTAAAGAGTTAAGAATTATTGCCGTGCTAGAGCCTGATTCATTGCCTAACTTAGTCACTAATATGCGCGTATTAAAATGTGGTATGGTCGGTTCAAATGGTACCTACGTGAAAGGCGTTCAATACGCTATTTCTCGTCTAGCTCAACTTGATAACGTTTATACCTACTTAGATATCGCTCATTCCGGCTGGTTAGGATGGGTAACAAACCTTACCGGCGCAGTTAACTTATATACCGATGTTGTTGCTGGTGTTGCCGATGGTGATATGACAGTATTAGACGGTTTTATTTCAAACGTATCTAATTATACCCCGAGTGAAGAAGTCTTCTTACCTGATCCTGAATTTGATTTTG
>NZ_JABSOV010000242.1 GCF_013215345.1 Colwellia sp.
CTAAAGCGGGTGCTAAGACATCAAGCAACGCATCAATATGATCATCACGATCATTTAGAGCGGCTATATAATGGTATTGCTCGCCACCCGCTTTTATAAATATTTCGCGGTTTTCATGCTCTAATTCTTCCAGCGTTTCCAAACAATCACTACTAAAGGCAGGACTAATAACGGCGATATGTTTATCACCTTGTGCCGGCAGATTAGCTAAGGTTTCATCGGTATAAGGTTGTAGCCATTGCGCTTTACCAAAACGAGATTGGAAAGTTGTGATCATATCAGTTTCTTTAAAGGAAACATCTGCGCCGAAATCTGCCACTAATAGCTGCTCTTTCAATAAGCGAGTTGTTTGCAAACAAAAGTCATAATAAGGATCACCCCATTGGCGAAACAACTCAGGCATACCATGATAAGACAATACCAGTTTATCTGGCTTACCCTGTTTTTTAACATGTTCGATAATGGTATTGGTCAATGCTTTAATATAAAGCGGATTTTGGTGATAGGTATTTAGAAAATAGATTGATGGCACATAGCGCCATTGTTGCAACTCTTTACTTAAGGCATCAAAAGTTGAACCCGTTGTTGGCCCTGCATATTGTGGGTACAAAGGTAACACCACTATTTTATCAACACCTTGCTGCTGAAACTTTTGCAGTGCACTAGCAATTGATGGATTACCATAACGCATGGCGTAATCAACAATAACGTTATCACCATATTGTGTTTTGATTTTCGTAGCTAATTTTTCTTTTTGCGCGGCGGTGGTGGTAAGTAAAGGTGCACCATCATCTTGCCAAATACTTTGGTATAACTTGGCTGATTTCGCCGGTCTAATACGTAAAATAATTCCATGTAAAATCAAAAGCCAGATCAGGCGTGGAATTTCAACCACCCTTCTATCTGATAAAAATTCTCGCAAATAACGACGCAAAGCACTAGTAGTAGGCGCATCAGGTGAACCTAAATTAGTTAATAATACTGCCGTTGTTGAGCTTTGTTTATCGGCAGTATTATCTGCAACGGTATGCTCTTCAACGGTACTATCCTCAAAGGTATTATCGCTACTTTCTTTCCGTGCACTAAAGCGAGATTTCATTTGGATTTTTCTTCTTATTTTATATTAATGAGTTATACCAATTGAATTAATGAATACACCACTTAGCGAGAATTAAAAGGCTTAGAGGCAAGTTATTGATTGAAGATAATGGTTATTCCCTTATCAAAATCAATAACGCAGTATATAGGCCTTTTAAACTCGCCCTTCGGGAGCTCAGTAGCAAACTAATAACATTTCAAAATGAATGAAATATAGAATAACTATGTTTAACTCATTTCGTTTGTTCTAAGCTCGCTACTGTAGTTCTAAGTTGGGCGATTCATTATTTCAATTGGTATTCTGGCTTTACTCAACTAAGCGATTCAAGCAGATTATTCAACGAGTTTATTCACTATAAGCTCAAGGGTTTCAGTGCGGTTTACATCAATACCAAGAGCTTCAGCTTTATAGTCTCCTGATTTAATGCCAACACCACCTTGCATTGAAACAATGGCGTAAACATGCACTTTATCGACACTGCCGATAGTATGTTCACTGCTCATCGCTTGACTATTATTTAATACAATAACGGTTGGTAAATCACTGGCTTTCATTTTAACCGCGGCAAGTGGCATACGTTGACCATTTGTTGGTACTGCATAGATAAATACTACGCGGTCTTCACCTTGCGCTAACTGTTTAGCAATATCGGCAGACAAGCTGACACTCACTTTAAGTTGTGGCCCAGTAACCATTTCTTCAGTTGCTGTATCGGTTGCAAGACCGAGTCTATTTTTAGCTTCTGCTACCGCCTCTTTAAGCGCTGCAATATTTACCCCTTGATTATTAGCCTCAATAACACGCTGCCAATAAGAAATAGCTTCTTGGTAGTTCTCACCAATAAAGTTATGCATACCTAATAAAATATTCGTTGAGGCATCATTTACATCAAGGGCTAATGCTTTATCAATGTATTCTTGTACTTGGTCAGTGATCTGTTGATCATTTTTATAATAAAGTGCCTGAGCAATAGCACCTAATAAATCAGCATGTTCACCTTCAATTCTGATCACTTGCCTAAACGCAGCAACCGCGTCATCAAAGCCGCCAGCCGCAACATAGGTTTGTCCTAGATTATACCAAGCTTCACTATCTTCAGCGTTTTCTTCAATATGCTGTTGCAGTTTTTCAATATGCGCCATCGCTTGAATTTCACGTTGCTTAAGCATTTGTGCTTCTGTCATCGCAGCTTGCTGACCATGACCTGCAGGTAGCTCGGTGATAGTATTAAAGCTGCCTTG
>NZ_JABSOV010000243.1 GCF_013215345.1 Colwellia sp.
GGTGACCAAGGTGATTATTATGCCTTGATCTGATCGCTACATGTTCTATAAGTTCAATTTATAATGATCTTGCCGTGGCATTTATCTCTCGCTTAACTTTCTATTTCGCTCTCTTTTGGCAAGTCAGCAGCATGCTGTTATGATACCGCCATTATTTATTACCTCTAAGCAGACATGGCCCTTAAAGCAACTATATACAAAGCCAATATCGAACTTGCCGATATGGATCGTAATTATTACGACAGCTTGCAACTTACCATCGCCCAACACCCTTCTGAAACGCCACAACGAGTAATGGTGCGTTTAATGGCGTTTATCCTCAATGCTCACCAAGACTTAAGGTTTGGTAAAGGTTTGAGTGATGAAACCGAAGCCGCACTTTGGCAAGTTAATTACAGTGATGAAATTAGCCTGTGGATTGAACTAGGTCAACTGGATGAAAAACGCCTGAAAAAAGCCTGTAACCAAGCAAAAGCGGTAAAGCTTTATTGTTATGGCACTAGCGTGAATACTTGGTGGTCACAAGTTGAGCAAAACATGAATAAATTTGACCGCTTAACCATAGAGCAATTCGAGCCAAGTACCTGTGAAGCTTTAGTTAAGCTACTTAGCCGAAATATGGATTTTCAATGCAGTATTCAAGATGGCCAAATGTGGTTAACTTCTGGTGAAGAAACCCTATTGGTTGAAACCATTAAACTCAAGTAAGAGACTCGCCTATCATGACGAAAAGAACAACAAAAACAATGACTAGATCCTGTACTAAAGTGCGCTTAAAGCCCGTTATCTTGGCAACATCACTAACGTTAGTCGCGCTAGCCAGTTTATCGCTAACCGGCTGTAGTAATATAGATTTTGGCTCTGGCGAGAATAGCCAGAAAAGTGTTGAGGCGAACATAGATAACACCATCACCCTAGCGCAAGTGACTAAAGATGTTACTTACCTAGCCAGTGATGAACTTAAAGGCAGAAGTAACTTCACCTTGGAAATCCGCCAAGCAGCTGACTTTATCGCTAAACGCTTTAACGAAGTTGGCCTAGTGCCAGCACAGAGCGCACCAAACTTTAAACAATATTATTCAGTGCAAAAGATAACCCCGGCTGCGCTTAGTGTTAAAATTAATGGTCAAGTTATTGCCAGTGAATCATTAGCAATGGCAACAACAGAAGCAGACATTGCATGGCAGCTTAGCTCTGGCAGTAAAAGCCAAACGGTCAATACAGTGATGATTGGTGAAAATGATAATTTACGTAAATCGCTACGTGAATTAAATAACCAAGGTGGTCAGCATCTAGTTTTACTACACCCAAAACATGAAAAGAGCTTCAAGCGTTATCAAAGTTACTTTGCTCGCGGGCTAACTAAGTTAGTTAGCCATATAGGTAGTAACTTAGAAAATGGCGCAGAAAGTGAAAATGCACAAGGCGGCGTGATAGTTGTCGCGTTAACGGACATTAGCAAAGTAAAATCTTTTAGCGTTAAAGGCAATGCCAAGGTTACTGATACTAGCTTAAATAATGTCGTTGGCATTTTACCCGGTAAAAGCAAGCCAAATGAGATTGTACTTTATTCCGCACATTATGATCACTTAGGTGTTAAACCGAGTGTTGATGGAACACCTAGCAATAAAGCCCAGCAAGGTAATCAAATATTTAATGGTGCCGATGATGATGCTTCAGGTGTTTCCGCCATTATCAATTTAGCCAATCATTTTGCCAAAATGGGCAATAATGAAAGAACCTTAATGTTCGCCGCTTTTAGTGCCGAAGAGATTGGTGGTTTTGGCTCACGTCATTTTTCTAGCCAAGTAGACCCACAGCAAATTACCGCCATGATTAACATTGAAATGATTGGTAAACCTGCGGTCTTTGGTGAAGGTACTGTCTGGATGACGGGTATGGATAGATCAAATCTTGGTGAGCAATTAAACCAAGCGCTGGCACCACAAAACTTAAAAGTTTATGCCGACCCTTATCCTAAACAAAACTTATTCTATCGCTCGGATAATGCCACCTTAGCTCGACTAGGTGTTCCTGCACATAGCTTTAGTAGTACTCAACTCGACAAGGACCAACATTATCATCAAGTCACCGATGATATTAACAGCTTGAACTTACCATCAATGTTGCAAGTTATTAAAATGTTGGCAATAGCGACAACGCCACTGGTTGACGGTTCAATTACACCTTCACGTATTGATGCTAACAAAGTAAAACGTAACGGACTTATTTACTAGGTGCTGTTACTAGGGACTTTTGCTAGGAAGCTTAGCTAAAGGCTTAGTTTATTTAATGAGTTAAAGAGTAATGATTGTCGCTAGGGAGTTAAATAACTAACT
>NZ_JABSOV010000244.1 GCF_013215345.1 Colwellia sp.
TGTTGAGCCATTAAAAAGGCCGCGCAGCTCTATGGCGCCAATGATGGTCTTTAATGAAGATAATTCATTGCGTTTAGTTGTTGGTGCCCCCGGTGGTAGTCGTATTATTAATTATGTCGCGCAAACCATTGTAGGTGTTTTAGATTGGCAGCTTAATGTGCAACAAGCGATAAACTTGCCTAAGGTGACTAACCGAAATTCAGTGACCACACTTGAACTAGATACCGATATTGCCAAGTTAAAGCCAGCCCTTGAAGCTAAGGGACATCGAGTAAACGTTAGGGCGTTAAACAGTGGTTTGCACGCTATAGAAGTAACTAAAAATGGGCTTGTTGGTGGCGCAGACCCTCGCCGAGAAGGGCTAGCGTTAGGTCGTTAAGTTGTCGACGTGAAAATTCTAAAGTGAGACTTATAGTATATACCTGTCACCATTCAACTTGCAGGTATATAAAGGTCAAGAAAGACTGCTAACAGGCAAAAAATATAGCGGAACGTAGGCGCACAAAAGGGCTTGATGTTGCCGTTAGCCTCCCACCATAAGTTTATCAAAATAATCTTATCAAAGCTTTGGTTACACCTTACCGTGAAAAACTCTCTGTAAACGCTGCAATAATACCTTCTTGGTAAAGTCAGCATATACCTAATCTAAATTTAATAGCCATTACTTATACCAATGCCATTAAATTATTGGCCACTTGTGTGGGATAAAATACGCCAAGGCGGTGTTGCTCTCAATCCCAATAGCCAGCTATTGTTCAATCGTTCGCCTTGCTTTTATTTATTTTTCCGGTGCACAACAAGGCCACAAACTTAATTAAACGGCTATTAAGTATCACTTTTGGTGTGATTTTTGCTTAACTCTATTTATAAGTTATGTCCCTTTTTACCGACAAAAAACTGACTAAAGATTAGATATTTGTTGGCAGGAGAAAAATAGTAATGGCGAAAAATATCCAGCATGTCGCGCAAATGTTATGCCTTTTTATGGCTATCTTCCATGGTAATAGCCATGCGCTTGATAGTTCGGTGCAATTGCATAAAGTCGATCAAGATAAAAGCTTTGGTTATAGCCTTTCAATTGGCGATGAATTTTTTAAGCAAAAAGCCTTTAATTGGCAAGTAAGTTATAACCGCTTTGAAAATGTCGAGATTTCAGATTTGGATAAAATTAGTGTCGTATGGGATAGTGCAGGCTTTGATTTTACTATTCAAACCATAGACCTCTCACTAGGCTATCGTTATTACCCTAGATCTTACGACAAATTTATAAAGACTCTGATGGTTGAGTTCCAGTTAGGGGCATCGGTTAACCTGAGCGAGCATAAACTCATTCCTCTCGATCCTAAGGCTGATGAGAGGTACTTTGCTGAGCAAGGTGATATCAATCCGGTAATATCTATTTCTCTACAAAAAAGTTTTACTAAAAACTCGGCTATGCATATCGGGTTCAAACATTACCCCAGTTACTCTGACTTCGGCAGTATCAGCACCTTATTCATTGGCTTTAATTATCGCTTTGGCCGCCAGATTGGCTATTAGCTAGCTATTTCTTGGCTGTTAGTTACTAGTGAGATTAAAACTTTAATTATTCAAGTTTTTGCTAAATATGCCGATATCCTATGATATCTGTAACAGTTTTTTTTACAGCTAAACTTACAACTATAATCCTTTCATCCCTAGTAACTTTACTAGAGGTAATTGATCTAATTATCTGGAACTGCCCCAGATACAACTTTCTTTGGAGAAGCGTGTGTTGAAGTATAAAATACGTTGCTTTAAATTTTTAAGCATAGCTTTACTTGTCATCAGTAGTAGTAGTGTTTTTGCCATTGATACCGATGGTGATGGCTATGATGATTCCGTTGATTTATTTCCTGCTGATCCCCTTGAATGGATTGATACCGATCTTGATGGTATTGGTAATAATAGCGATCCTGATATTGATGGTGATGGCCTTCTTAATGGTACTGACGGTGGCCCCGATAATAACGATGATGGCGATCTTGCTATTAATCTTTATGATCCCCTGCCTAGAGACCCGAGTGAATGGCTCGATACTGACCTTGATGGTATAGGTAATAACACCGATACCGATGATGATAATGATGGAGTGCCCGATCTCCTTGATGTTTTTCCACTAAATTCGTTAGAAAGTTTAGATACTGACCTTGATGGTATAGGTAATAATGCCGATAGTGATGATGATGGTGATGGTGTGCTCGATGTTTACG
>NZ_JABSOV010000245.1 GCF_013215345.1 Colwellia sp.
AACACCGGCTAAATCCTCAGTTAACTCATGGATAGTAGCGACTATGTCATCGGCAGAGCGTCTTAATTGCCAATCAACAAAGTTTACTTTAAAGGACCCTATTTGGTTATTACCACCCGTTAAGGTGTACAGGGTTTCAATTTCTTCTAACGGTAGAATACGCTGCTCAATAGCACGCATAATGACATCTTTTTCTTTTACCGATAAATCACCGTGCGAGCGCACCACCATAGTGGCACTTTGCGGCTCAACATCAGGGAAAAAACTAACACCTAGGCCAGATGCCCCATAAAGCCACATCACCACAAAAGACACAGTTAAGGTGCCAGCAACTATTTTCCAAGGATGTTTAATCGCTGTCATTAATATACGAATATAACCGCCGGTAAACCCCGATAGTTTACTGAAATCCCCTGCGTCAACTTGCTCAATTTGCTTTTGCTCTTTACAACTGACAACACGCGCTTTGCCCAACACTGTACCTAAAGTAGGAACAAAAATTAGTGCCATTGCTAAAGAAGCAGTTAATACCGCAATCAAGGTGAAAGGTAGGTATTTCATGAATTCACCCATGATGCCCGGCCAAAACATTAACGGAGCAAAAGCGGCTAAGGTTGTTGCCGTTGAGGCAATAATAGGCCATGCCATGCGACGCGCCGCCAAACCATAAGCGACTGATTTACTATGACCTTCATTCATTTGTCTATCGGCAAACTCGGTGACCACAATAGCGCCATCAACTAACATACCAACAGCCATTATCAGACCAAAAAGCACCACGATATTAACCGTCATGCCGGCCAAGGCAATAACTAATATACCGGTTAAAAAGGCTCCAGGAATGGCTAAGCCAACCAATAAGGCGGTACGAGTACCCAAAGCGGCAATAATGACAATAACCACTAACAGTACTGCTGAGAAAACATTATTTTGTAAATCGGTAAGCGTTCTTTTAATCTCTATTGATTGATCGCCGACATAATCAACTTGTACTTGCTGCGGCCACTTAGCTCTACTTTCTTCAACAATGGCTTTTACTTTATCGACTGTATCAATGAGGTTCTCGCCTGAGCGTTTTTTAACTTCTAGTGAGACAGAGCGATGACCATTAAGTCGAGCAAAGGTAGTTGGATCTTTATAAGCACGGCGCACAGTGGATACATCTTGGAAGGTGATAACTCTGTCACCATCCACTTTAATTGGTAATTCTAATAAATCTTGAATATCTTCAAAAACAGAAGGCACCTTAATAGCAAAACGACCTTTACCGGTATCCATAGTACCTGCTGGCACTAGGCGATTGTTACGCTCTACCAGATTATAAATATCGGCTTGGTCAAGGCCATAACTTTCCATCAATAGTGGATCGACAAGAATTTCAACCATGTCTTCACGGTCGCCGCCGATTTCAACTTCAAGCACTTCTTGCATGCCTTCAAGTTTATCCTTGATATTTCGGGCTAAGGTGATCAGGCCTCGCTCGGTAACCGCGCCAGATAATATAACTGTTAATGCTGCTTCTTGGTTAGCCATAGTAACTTCATTGACTACCGGCTCTTCCGTATCATTGGGCAGTTTAGCTTTCGCTAAAGTAACTTTATCACGGACATCGGCAAGCGCTTCTTTCGGGTCAAGTCCAGCGATAAACTCTAAGGTAACTGAAGCGTGGCCTTCACCGGCATTGGAGCGCATTTCTTTAATGCCAGCAATGGATTTAAGTTCGTTCTCCATGGGTCTCACTAACATGCGTTCCGCATCTTCTGGTGAAATGCCATCATGGATCATAGAGACATAAATAATTGGAATGGTAATATCTGGGTTGGCTTCTTTAGCGATATTGTTATAAGTGATTGCGCCAGAAACAAGTAGTAGCACAAATAACATTAGGACCGAGCGAGTACGCGTTAAGGCGGCTTCAATAAGCGTTAACATAAAGGCTCCTAATCCTGTGTAGCTGTAGTGGTAGCGGTTTTCTCATCGGCACTATCACCTATTTTACCGCTCGCTTGCATGTCTGCTTGGTCGAAGATGGCTTCGACTTTATCACCGGCACGAACGAAGCCTTGCCCTAAAACAATGATGTCAGCTTGTTCACCTAAACCTGTTAACCAAATACCATCACTATCACTTTTAATAATTTCAATGG
>NZ_JABSOV010000246.1 GCF_013215345.1 Colwellia sp.
ATACGACGGAAGCCTTGATGAAACGAGGTGCGTCCTGCGGCATTAATACCGCCCATGCCAATAATTAAAGGTAAACGTGCCATGTAATAACCCACTTAAAGAATTTGAGTAAATGCAAAATGGTAATAATGCGTAATATATTATCTATTCTAATGACTATTAAAAATAATAATAAGCAAAAATGGCCTTGTATTGTGTGATAATGGCCAAATAGTACTGGTAGGAGAAGCTGATGACTGATCAATACATTAAAACAAACAATCTAATGGTCAACTTAGTCATTTACCCACACGTTTTGGCAACAGGAGTTACTTTACCTGTTGAAATGTTACTGGCTGGTGAAGCCTTTGCCAGACGTTATGACAAATCGGCATTAAAGCTTAATACCCAGTTTTTAAGTGAGTCGTCGACACAAATAAAGTCTCGTGCGGGTATTACTATGATTGCTGACATTACCCTTGATGAGGAAACAATTGCTAATACAACACCTGCCGATATCATTATTGTGCCGAGTTTATGGCGTAATCCTAGGCCCGTGCTTAAAAGTCATAAAAAACTCATTACGTGGCTAAAACGTTGCTGGCAGCAGGGCAGTACCTTAATTGGTGTAGGTACCGGAGTGTGTTTTTTGGCAGAATCGGGCTTGTTAGATAATCATTCAGCGACCACCCATTGGCATTATGTTGAGCAATTTAAACGAGATTACCCAAAAGTAGACTTAAAGCCAGATTTTTTTATTACTCAATCAGAACGTATTTATTGTGCTGCTAGCTTAAATGCTTTGGCTGATATTATTGTCCATTTAATTGCTCAGCATTATGGCAAAGCGGCTGCACAGAATGTCGAGCGAAACTTCTCCCATGAAATACGCAAGCCCTATGAAGAACAGCGTTATTTAGAAGGTTCGGGTGATAGGCACGCCGATGAATTGATTGCTGAAATTCAGTTTTGGTTACGCACCCATTTAAATACTGAATTAACGCTGACTGAAATTGCCGAGCAATTTGGTATGAGCCAACGTTCATTTACCCGTCGGTTCAAAGCGGCAACGGGGGTACGGGCAACCCAATATTGGCAGCAATTACGCATAGAAACTGCCAAAGAATTACTGGCCTCAAGTAACTTAACCATTCAAGAAATAGCAGATCAGGTAGGCTATCAAGATCAAGGGCACTTAACACGCTTGTTTAAACAGCACTTAACTTTAACGCCAAAAGCTTATCGCGCCATGGTAAGAAAGAAGCTGTTTAGCCAAGAGTAAAAGATAAACTTAAATGTCAGTATTTTTTACATGTGATAGTTATGTTTTTGTTGGTTTTGAATATAATAAATTGATACTGCTGTATTTTTTATTTTTGGCTTGATTTTTGCTTTGCTACGAATTCAAAACAGATAGATAGAGAAAAGGAATTATGAAAAAAAATATTTTAAAAGGAACAAAGTATCTACTTAATGTAGCTTTGCCTGTATTATTATCGGCAAATGTGTCAGCTACTGTAATTGAAGGCACTTTTGATGCAGGTCTTCCTGCTGACTGGAGTTGTACCGGTAATTGTGGCGCAAGTGCAGCAGATGGTGATGTAACAGCACCACCAACAGGCAATACAAACTACGGCTGGGTATCAACAAATAATGGCGTCAATGGTACTGGACTTGATGGTATAATTGGATTTCAAGGCTCTGTATTGCAGTCGGTATTATTTTCAGCTGAAACTGGAGATGATTTAGAGTTTTTCTTTAATTACGTAACTTCTGATGGCGCTGGTTATGCTGATTATGGCTGGGCACGTTTATTAGATGAAACATACCAGCAAGTTGCAATGTTATTTACCGCTCGCACTAAAGAATCAGGGAATATAGTACCTGGGCTCGGCATGCCATTACCTGAAGCTACGCTAACTCCAGGAAGTGTTGAAATTATTGCCAATGAAACAACTTGGTCTGCTCTAGGCGGTGACTCTGGCAAGTGTTACGCTGCCGGTTGTGGTCAAACGGGCTGGGTGCAATCAAATTACAGTATTGCAGATAGCGGTCAGTTCTATTTGGAATTTGGTGTTACTAACTGGCTTGATAATGATTTTGATTCTGGCTTAGCTTTTGACGGTATTACTATTGACGGCATTGCA
>NZ_JABSOV010000247.1 GCF_013215345.1 Colwellia sp.
GAGAGCGCCTTGCCCTGATTTATTTTCCCTATGCACAACAAGATCACAAACTTAATGAAAATGGTATAATCTAGGTGATAAAACCTATACCCCAGCGTTACAATCACTGATTGCGACAGGTCGCAGTATCCGAATGAAGTTTACTAACCAAGCCCCTACTACGGGCTTGGTTACTGCTAATTACTACTTTGCGGTGGTGTTATTTACTTATTACAAAAATTTTAAGGACATTAAGCGGTTACGATACGATCTAACGCTAAATAACGTCTTAAACGGAGTGAGATGCTATTGACCAACATATTAAGTGCGGCGGTCACTAAAATTAAGATCAAGGCGACATCAAAAAATAGTGCTTCAAAGGCTGAATCAATATAAAAACCGAGCGTGGTGACCCCAAGCATCCCTAAAATGGCACTTTCACGCAATATGACTTCAAAGCGATAGAAAATCAGGCTGATAAAGCTTGGATATATCTGTGGCTGGAGCTCATAAGCCCACAAATTTAAACCGTTAGGTCGATCGACTCGCAGCGGGACTGTATCGGCACGATGTGCCAACAAATAACCAATAATTGCGCCATTATGCAGGGCCAATGCCAATATTGCAGGGAGCATTGACGGGCCAATGATTAGCATAATCACAAAAGCCAGGATAATTTCTGGCGTCGAGCGCATAACGATTAATAAACCGTGCCCCAAGATATAACCACGACCAAGAATTGCTCTAGAGGCCAGCGGCCAAGTTAACAGCGCTATCACGCCGCAACACAGCAACGCACTAACACTAAGTAATAAGCTAGCCCCAATCCCTGGTAGAATTTGACCTGATACTAAATCGCCAAACCACTGACTTAAGTGACTTAGATTAAGCGTAGGCTCAAGCAATGGCTGTGGCACAATATCTTGAGTGATAAAACGCACTAGGTATTTAAACTCAAGCTGTGACTGCCAAGGTAAATAGACGATGGCCGCAATGAGGTAGACCAATACTAGGCGGATATTAAGCCACCATTTTAACGTCGCTATCATGGCAAAGAACAACAATAACAACCCCGCTGCTTGGTTATATTGTCCTTGCGAAAATGCAGTTTCAAGATAATAACCCAAGGTTGGCAGCCCGATGAATCCTAATATCGCGGCACTGCGCAGTCCACATTCGAAACGGTAGCGAGTATATTGTGCAATCGCAGCCCAACAGGGAATAATACAGGTATAAAGCCAAACACTGAGGCTAGTGTCATTAATCCAATGGCGACGATCCAGTGGGCTTTGCTCCAGAATATCGCTATAAACTCGGGCAAATATTCCCGTGTAGGGTATGGCAATCGCCAAGACACCGGTAATAGAAGATAATCCGAACATTTGTAAAAATATCAACGCCCAAAATAACTCGTGAATTGAGCGAATAAAGGCACAAAAATGGCTAATCAATGGCAGATGATGTAAAGGTGCCAGAAAAATCCCAAGCGTCGCGGCGATGCTAATTCCGACCACCGCAAAAGAAACCGTGGTTAGTAGTGCTTCGGCTAAATAGTCGATTTGACTAAGATCTGGACTAATAAACCCTGCTAAAATTGCTAACAACTCATCCATTGGATCCGTGGCACTGATTTCAATGTCCGCCATCAATAACGTGAGAATACCCAAGCTTGCGATAAACAAGCTGATGAGTCGATACTTTCGTGCAGTGGTGTCAACAGTGATCATAACGTGGTTATTCACTGTGTTCTATGCGGTGATATATCAGATCCAATTGCTCGGAACTTACCTCAGTAGCCGGTGTATCAAAGGCGATAGCCCCGTCCTTTATGCCAATAATCCGATCAAACTGATTGAGGGCCATTTCTTTATTATGCAGCGCAACAACAACTGTTTGATGTTGATCCTTAATCGCCTTTAATAGTTCAACGCTTTGTTTTGGGTCTAAGCCCGAAAATGGTTCATCACCGATAAATATTGGCAGTCGCTGATAAAGTGCCCTGCCGATGGCACATCGCTGTTGCTGGCCTCCCGATAACTTATCAATTGATTTAAAAAGTAATCCAGTAAGTCCTAACCGTCGGGTTAGCTGTTCAACTCGGGCTTTATGCACTGGAAATGGTCGGATCAAATTAATGACATTA
>NZ_JABSOV010000248.1 GCF_013215345.1 Colwellia sp.
TGGTACTCGTGTAGTCGATCAAGATACCGGTGAGCAAATTGGTGATTTGACCCATAAAGGTCAAAAACTTCTAGTTGCTAAAGGTGGTTGGCATGGTTTAGGTAATACTCGCTTTAAAAGCAGTACTAACCGAGCGCCTCGTCAAAAATCAGATGGCACACCGGGTGAAATCCGTAACTTAAAATTAGAGTTACTATTGCTTGCCGATGTTGGCCTGCTTGGTTTACCTAATGCCGGTAAATCTACCCTAATTCGCAGCGTTTCAGCAGCAACACCGAAAGTGGCTGACTATCCATTTACTACCTTAGTGCCTAATTTAGGTGTAGTACGTTTAGATACCCAGCGTAGTTTTGTTATTGCCGATATTCCTGGCATTATCGAAGGTGCAGCTGAGGGTGCTGGTTTAGGAACGCAGTTTCTCAAACATCTTGAGCGTTGTCGTATATTACTACACGTTATTGATATTCTGCCTATTGATGGCACAGACCCATTAGAGAACGCTAAAGTCATTATCAGTGAACTAGAACAGCATAATGCAAAATTAGCAGGCAAGCCGCGTTGGGTTGTCTTTAACAAGCTTGATTTAGTGCTTGAAGAAGAAGCTAAAGAAATTACTGATGCAATTTTAGCTGGTCTTGACTGGAAAGGTCAGGTGCATAGCATCTCGGCATTTAATCGCACGGGAACAAAAGAGTTATCACAAAAAGTGATGACCTTTATCGAAGAATTACCTCCTGAAGAGGAAGAAGTGATTGACGGTAAAACTGTTGAATTTAAATGGGACACCTATCATGAAGATACGATAGCTGCTCATGAAGCAGATGACGACTTAGATGATGAAGACTGGAATGAAGATGACTACGATGTTGAAGTAGAATATCGCCAATAAGTTTTTATCACAATAATTGATATTATAAGCACTGGTTTATTTACTTAAAGCAGTGTTTTTTTATGCGTATAATCCAGTGTTTTTTGTCTTTTTACTTAGTGTTTTATTCCGCCTTTTACTAGCGATAATACCAAAAAATAATTTTGAGAGTTTCAGATGACCATTTTATCTATGATAGTTGCCACGGCTAATAACAATATCATTGGCAAAGATAATACTATGCCATGGCACTTGCCAGCCGATTTAGCTTACTTCAAAAAAGTGACCTTGGGTAAGCCTATTATTATGGGGCGTAAAACCTTTGAGTCCATTGGTAGGGCTTTACCTGGGCGACGTAATATTATTATCTCTCGTGATGAAAACTACATACCGCAAGGCAAGGGTGCTGATAGTGTCGATACTGTTATTTCAGTTGAACAAGCATTGGCCTTGGTTAATGGCTCTGATGGTAGTGACGCGGTTGACGAGATTATGGTTATTGGCGGCGGTGCTATTTATGCGCATTGTTTACCTAAAGCGGATCGATTATATGTCACTCATATTAAAGCGGATATTGCTGGTGACACCCAGTTCCCCAATTATGATGATGCTAGCTGGCAAAAGGTCAGTAGTGAAATACGCGACAGTGATGAAAAGAATATCCATCAATTAGATTTTTGTGTCTATGAGCGTACCGCTAAGTAATTAAACTTAACCTGCTTGCTAGTATCCTTTTACAAGGTATAGAGATAATTAAAAAGCTGCACGTTATTAGCGTGCAGCTTTTTGTTTATTAAGTGCTTAATTAAGGAAATTACCTATTTAGCTAAGGTAACTCACCTAATTATAGCTATTGAGTGACATAATCTAAAATACCCATGGCAGCTTTACGGCCTTGATCTACCGCAGTAACCACTAAGTCAGAGCCTAATACCATATCACCACCAGCAAAGACGTTTTGTTTAGTGGTTTGTAAGGCAAAGTCAGAGCTAGCAACTGCAATAACACGGCCACGTGAATCTAATTCTACACCAGCATCCACCATCCATTTAGGCGGGCTTGGTAAGAAACCAAAGGCGATAACTACTGCATCGGCTTCCATGACAAACTCACTGCCGGCAATAGGCTCAGGGTTACGTCGACCGTTTGCATCAGGCGCACCTAATTGTGTTTTAACAAACTTAACGCCGATAGTCTTGCCTTGCCCATCAACAGCAATATCAAGTGGCTGAATGT
>NZ_JABSOV010000249.1 GCF_013215345.1 Colwellia sp.
ATATAATAAAGAGTAAATAGAGGGTAACCACCATGAAAGACAGTTTAGTAAAGTTGTCTTTGGCTACTTTAACTTGCTCGCTCAAGGAGTTATTGTCACGCAAAACTTGGGCTAATAATAGCTCTAAGTGACTAACATATAGTGTAGTAATCTTGTCAGACTCCGCAACCCTAGCCTGCCAATCGTTATTTTCTTGAATTGATATCTGGGTGAATAAATTGACGATAATATCATTTTCTTCAATAGCGGTAATAAGTTGTAAAGCTAAATTATAACCGCCCTTATTTATTAGCTTGCTCTTTATACTCGTTAACGTTTGCCTGAGTTGTACTGATTGCTCATTTATCCCCTTTGCTAAATAGGTTTGCCGACCAGAAAAGAGTAAGTCTTGAGTGGTTAGCCAAAGTTGCGACATAGTAAATACATGTTCAAGATTCTGTACCAGCAAACGTGATTGATAATGGGCTCGAGATATCTGCTCAACCTTTTGATATTGATGCCAAAGGCTTGCAAAAATAATCACACCCGACAGTAGCGTCGAGATAGCTAATAGCTGATTATAATTAGAAATCTTCATAATTAATTCGCCATTTTAGTTAGAAAGATGAAAGCCTTAGCACAGTTAAAGCTTTTCCAATTCCTCTCCCCATAACATTTCTGTGAGTAATAGGGTTTTCAGTGCGCATCTTAAAACCACATTGGCTAACTCAGGAGCGCCTTGTGCATTCGTTAACAGACTTTCATTGGCCGTAACACCGTCGGCACTTAACTGCTGCTTCAATTCTTGATAGTTTTTACCAATAAACATGTTCTTAAAATCGCTATGTTGGGCAATTTTCTTTTTAGGGCTCCGACAGCGCTGAAAAACAAAGTTAGTTATTCTTAAGTCTTTATCAATAGCCCAGACTATTTCGACTAGACCCCAGTCACTTTGCTCGGATCTTACATGAACATAACCTAGGATTTCCTTACCGAGCATTGCGATATACAAGGTATGTCGACCCAACTCACTAAAGTGCAAATCATTATTGGGTAGTGCAATTTGCACTTGTGACCTAATATTGTCATCGACAGTTTTAACAATAGAAAGTTGATTGGTTTTTTGTGGGTACAGCTCGGCTATTTGTGCAACGGGATCACGTAACGAGCAATAAGCGATTGCATTGACATTACCCGACAGCAATATCAACATGAGTAAAATGAGTATTAATACAATAGCGTGCATTTTCATATCAGTACCTATATCTTAATTGAACGCTAGCCAATTGTTGTTTTTGACCGCTTGCCGGGCTATTAATTTGCTTAACGCCTGACATACTCAATTCTAGCTGGGTAGTAAATTGATAACTAAAACCAATATTTATCAGCTTGTCGGTACTTGCTTGAAACTCTTTATCCTTGATGATGAACTGACTATAGAGTTTGAGCTGATTATTTATTGAGGTTTTATTTAGCTCAATTAAGCTGTATTTTTCTTTTTGCCAGCCCTGTGATTGTTTATTGTCTTCACCTAATGCTAATTCACCTAAAAACCCCCAAGTACCCCAATAGTATTGCCAATCAAGGGCTAACCTTTTTCGTGAGACATCATCAATTTGGCCATCAAAAATGGATACACCGACAACAAAGTCATGGTGACTTAATGAGCCTATTCGGCCAGTAACCGCATAAGAGCCGTCAACCGACTTTGCCTTATCTTTACCGCCTAGGGTGTAACTAAAATTGTATTCTATTTGGTTTATCACTTTGTTTAAGCTAACTCCCCAATCGAGCTTGGTGCCCAAGTTTTTGCCAAGGTAGTAATCAAGTAGGCGGCCATTGGTATCAATGCTCTCTTCTAAACCAAAAGGTAAAGTAAAATGCCCTACTCGCACATTCGGCAGCCAATTAGGTCCGGCAGTATAATTTAGGTGCGCTTCTCGAATAATAAAGTCACTATCATCTTTTGAGCTAAATAAGAAAGGTACAGGCATATGGTTTGATAACTTAGTCCAATACACTTGCCCTACGCCA